>CAYMGZ010000465.1:0-365 GCA_964390095.1 uncultured Lachnospiraceae bacterium
GGATTGCTTTTTGTTCAACGAGGCTACCGTATCAGGGTTTTCGATACCAAGACATGGTTATCGAAATTAAGATGTACCGCCCATATTTCATCTTTTGATGTGACAGCCCCATTCGGTTTCATTTCCAAAACTGCTTCCGGTACTGTGACGGTGAGAAGCCTTTTTGTTTATGGAAAATTCTGCTAAAATACAGCGGGTTTTCATACCCCACAATGCGCCCGATTTCCGTGACCGTATATTTTGTTGTTTCCAAAAGCATCTGCGCGGTCGTGACGCGGATGGAAATAATATACTGTGCAGGGGTCATCCCGGTGTATTCTTTGAAATTGCGGATGAAATAGCCAACGCTCATCCCACGGGAGGCG
>CAYMGZ010000465.1:375-2654 GCA_964390095.1 uncultured Lachnospiraceae bacterium
ATTTTTCAGGAAGAGCTGCCTGGTCAGCTTCCTGTGGATTAAAATCAGCAGATGGCGCAGCAAAAGTGCCAGGATTTCTTCGTAATCGGCCTGGCAGCGGCGCAGTTCCGAGATCATGCGCCGGAAAATCCGCTCGTATTCAAGGGAAGTACCCGAATAAAATACGCGCATATCGTCCCGGATACCATAGCTTCTTAAAATATTCTTGACATTCCCCCCTGTAAAATGAACCCAGTATACTTCAGTCTGGTCGGTTGCATAATATTCATATTTCTGGAATTCCTTTGGGCGGTATAGGACCATATGGCCGGCGGGCACAACGGTATCATTTTCTGCATTGTCAAAATGGAAATGCGCGGTCCCGGCAGAAATATAAATAATCTGGAAATCCAGCCGTCCCCTTGGGCGGTAGGTTGGCAGCTTCGGATGCTTGATCAGGCGGTAAGTGCCGCAACTGCCAACCACCAAGGGTTTTGATTTGTCCTTGAAATCAATCAATGAATTATGCAAATATGCAGAATTTAGATACATGCGCGCGCCCTCCCCGAAATGTTGATGCCCCCATTGTATTATTTTGTGCATGTTTTGTCAAATCGTGTTTATGGACTTATCGCGCACGTTATCGTACAATAAAGCCAGAATAAAGGCGCGGAAAGGAAAACTGCCCGGATTTAGATTATGGGGTGAAAGGGTAGTGGACAAAAAAATGCATATTTTGAGGAGGTATTTTCTATGGGGGAAAGGACGTATTTAAAGTGGTATAACAAGGTGGGGTATGGTTCGGGGGATATCGCGGGCAATGTGGTATATGCTTTTTTATCTTCCTTTGTCATGATTTACCTGACAAACACCATCGGCCTTTCGGCGGGGGTCGTGGGAACGTTGATTGCAGTCTCGAAATTTTTTGACGGGTTTACGGATGTTTTCTTTGGCACGATGATTGACAAGACACACAGCAGGCTGGGCAAGGCAAGGCCTTGGATGTTGTACGGCTACGTTGGCTGTGCGGTTACGCTGGTGGCAGTCTTTGCCATTCCGGTAAGCCTTGGGACTACGGCGCAGTACGCCTGGTTTTTTATCGCGTACACGCTGTTAAACGGCGTATTTTACACGGCAAATAACATTGCTTATTCCGCGCTGACTTCCCTTGTGACAAAGAATAGCAAGGAGCGGGTCCAGATGGGGTCCTACCGGTTTATTTTTGCATTTGCGACAAGCCTTTTGATCCAGTCCGTCACCGTCAGTTTCGTGGATGGGATGGGCGGTGGCGCGACGGCGTGGAGGTTTGTCGCGGTGTTTTACGCGCTCATTGGATTGGCGGTGAACACCCTCTCAGTATTTTCCGTGAAGGAGCTGCCCGAGGAGGAACTTTTATCCGGGGAGGGGGAAGTGGAGCAGGAAGAAAAATACGGGCTGCTGCAGGGAATCCGGCTGTTAATCTCAAATAAATATTACCTGATGATCTGCGGGGTTTATATTTTGCAGCAGCTCTACGCGGCTATGATCAACGCGGGGATTTATTATATGACTTACGTGCTGAAAAACGAGAAGCTTTACGGGGTGTTCTCATGGGCGGTCAATATCCCGCTGATCATCGCGCTGGTCTTCACCCCAACGTTCGTCGGGCGTTTCAAAGGGATGTATAAGCTGAACCTGATGGGGTATCTGGCCGCCGTGGTGGGCAGGCTGCTCGTTGTTTTGGCGGGGTATCTGGGGAGTGTGCCGCTGATGCTGATTTTTACGGCCATTGCCGCGTTTGGGCAGGGACCGTGGCAGGGGGATATGAACGCGGTCATTGCGTCCTGTTCCGAGTATACGTACCTGACGAAGGGAAAACGGGTGGACGGCACAATGTACTCCTGCACCTCGCTCGGTGTAAAGTTGGGGGGTGGGCTTGGGACGGCGCTTGCGGGCTGGCTTTTGGAATGGAGCGGGTTTGACGGCAAACTTGCCGTCCAGCCGGATTTCTGTATCAGCATGCTGCACTTTATGTATCTTTGGCTGCCGTTTATCCTCGACGTGGCCATTATGCTCGTGCTTGCCGGGCTGCGCGTGGAAAAGGCAAACAACCGGCTGCGGGCGGGGCAAGCTTTGGCGGCACAGGGGGAGGAAGCCAAAACGGAGCGGAAATCGGAGTAGCGGATGGGATTTTGTAAAGTGTTGGTTCCAATATTTGGACACAGAAAATATTTATGCAACGTATGAAAAAAATGGAGGCAGATACCGGTAAGGTATGGGGGATTGGCTGGCCATAATTAACGGATCACAAGCAAGAGGAT
>CAYMGZ010000466.1:0-2651 GCA_964390095.1 uncultured Lachnospiraceae bacterium
AGGATCAGAAAGTACATTGGGGATAGGGCATTCTATAAAATGGTGTTGTCGGTCTCCCTGCCCATGATCATCCAGAATGGTTTTACAAATTTTGTAAGCCTCCTTGACAATATCATGGTGGGCAGGATCGGCACGGAACAAATGTCAGGCGTTGCGATTGCCAACCAGCTTTTTATGGTATTTAACATCACGATTTTTGGCGGGGTTTCGGGTGCGTCCATTTTCGGGGCACAGTACCATGGACTTGGCGACAAGGAGGGCGTGCGCAATACCTTCCGCTTCAAATTGCTCCTAAGCCTTGCGCTGACCGCCGTCGCCATCGCCCTGTTTTGCGTGCAGGGGGAGGCGCTGATTACGCTGTATTTGAATGAGGACGGAACCGGCGGGGACCTTGTGCGGACATTAGCCTACGGCAAAAGTTATTTGTATATCATGCTGGTCGGTCTTGTACCGTATGCCATTGCACAGAGCTACGCGAGCACGCTGCGCGACACGGGGGAGACAAGGCTGCCAATGAAAGCGGGGATTGCCGCCGTCCTCGTCAACCTTGTCCTCAATTACATATTGATCTTCGGGAAATTTGGTGCACCGCGCCTCGGCGCGTCCGGCGCGGCGGTCGCGACGGTGGTCTCCCGCTTTGTGGAGACGGGGATTATCCTTGTGGCCGTCCATGGGAAGCGCCGCATCACCGATATTTTCGCGGGCCTTTACCGGACGCTTCTTGTGCCGGGCACCCTGGTCCAAAAGATTGCGGTCACGGGCACGCCGCTGCTCGCCAACGAGGCGCTCTGGTCGTTCGGCATGGCAACGATGAACCAGTGCTATTCCGTGCGCGGGCTTTCGGTCGTGGCGGCGGTCAATATTTTCTCCACCGCCGCAAACTTGTTCAACGTCGTCTTCCTCTCGCTCGGAAATGCAATCGCAATCATTGTTGGACAGCAGCTTGGGGCGGGGGAGAAGGAGAAGGCAGTGGACACGGACCGCAAGATGATTGTTTTTTCCATATTAAGCTGCCTGCTTTTGGGCGGGCTTTTGGCCTTGGCAGCGCCATATATCCCGCGCATTTACAACACCGAGGAGGAAGGGCGCCGCATCGCGACTGGACTGATCCTAATCTCCGCCTGTGTCATGCCGTTAAACGCGTTCAACCATGCATCCTATTTTACGATGCGTTCCGGCGGGAAAACATTTATCACCTTCCTGTTTGACAGTGTTTTTGTGTGGGTGGTAAGCATCCCGGTTGCCTACTCGCTCGCGCATTTTACCGCCATGCCGATCCTGCCGATGTACGCGTGCTGTGTGTCGGTGGACCTGGCCAAGGCCGTGATTGGGTTCGTGCTGCTAAAACGCAAGGCGTGGGTGAAAAATATCGTGGCATAACCAAACCAAATTCAAATCTTCGGGCGCTCGCCCATTGGAACATAAGGCCTGCGCCCATGTACATTGACATAGGCCGGGCGGATAATCTTTTCGGCGGACACAATCTCCTCGAGCCGGTGCGCACTCCATCCGACAATACGCGCAACCGCGAACATCGGGGTATAAAGCTCCACCGGGAGACCAAGCATATGATAAACAAATCCGCTATAAAAATCGACATTGGTATTGACACCCTTATACATCTTGCGCTGCCCGGCAATCAATTCCGGCGCAAGGTGTTCCACGGTCTGGTAAAGCCTGAACTCATCATCTTTGCCCTTGGCGTGCGCAAGCTCCCCGACAAATTTTTTAAAGACTTCGGCGCGCGGGTCGGAGATGGAGTAAACCGCATGGCCGATGCCGTAGATCAGGCCGGTATGGTCAAACTTTTCCTTATTCAGAATACCGCGCAGGTAATCCGCAACCTGCCCCTCGTTGTTCCAGTCAGGAACTTCGCGCTTTAAATCCTCGAACATCTGCATGACTTTGATGTTTGCGCCGCCGTGCCTTGGTCCTTTTAACGAGCCAAGCGCCGCCGCCATCACGGAATAAGTGTCGGTACCGGAGGAAGTCACAACGCGCGTCGTGAACGAGGAATTGTTGCCGCCGCCGTGCTCCATATGTAAAATCAGCGCAAGGTCGAGCACCTTCGCCTCCACCTTACTGTAGGACTGGTCCGGGCGCAGCATCGTCAAAATATTCTCTGCGGTGGAAAGCTCCGGCTTTGGCGGATGGATGTATAGGGAATTGCCGATGCTGTGGCTGTAGGCATTGTAGCTGTAAACGGCGAGCATCGGGAACTGGCTGATCAGGTTCAGGCACTGGCGCATCACATTCTGGAATGAGATGTCCTCCGCAGCGTCGTCGTAGGAATAGAGTGTTAAGATGCTCTTGGAAAGGGAGATCATCAGATTTTCCGCCGGGGCTTTCATGATCACGTCGCGGAAAAAATTCTGCGGCAGCTGCCTGCGCTCCCCAAGCTCCTCAAAAAACTCGGAAAGGTCCTGTTTGCCCGGCAACTCGCCAAAAAGCAGGAGATAGGCAACCTCCTCAAACCCGAACCGGTCCTCGTCAAGGAATCCTTTCGTAAGTTCCTTCACATTGTAGCCCCGGTAATAAAGCTCGCCCGGGCAAGGCACTTCCTGTCCGTTCTCCTTGCGTTTTGCGTAAACCTCGGAAATATTGGTCAGGCCAGCCAAAACACCCTTTCCGTTTAGGTCGCGCAGGCCACG
>CAYMGZ010000467.1:0-2650 GCA_964390095.1 uncultured Lachnospiraceae bacterium
AATAGTTCACAATCTCATATCCACCCCCCAACCGGTTTTTTCTTATCCGGATTTTCAGGTCAGGGATAAACGGTTCTTCCACATGCTCCCCGTTTTCATAAGAAAGGAAGCAATAATTACAGCTTGGGTCAAGCCGGTGCCTGCGCCTGTCTTGCTTTAAGTTGTATGTAAAATCTTTTTTCTTTGCCTGTGCCTCAAGGCGTGCCTTGAACCTGGGAATAAACCGGTAGGTATGGTTCCGGATACGGATTGCCAAAAACCAGAGAAGTAAAAAAAGCAATATTCCCCCGGCCGAATACTTCACCCAAGCCGGTATAATGTGGAACTTTAAGGTAAGCACAACATCCGCCTCATTCTGCGTATTCCACAAATTATACGAAGAATGGAAAGTAACTTCCACCGATTCCTCATTGATAAAAAACCATTGAAAAGATCTCCTGATATGGATATCCCCGTCTTCCCCCATCGAAATATAGGATGCCATACTCTCCGGCTCCACCATAAAATCCTGGTTGGATACCCTGCTTTTTTCCTCTTCCACCAAAAGATCCCTGCACCGATAGCTGACAGGGACATCCTGCGTTCCCAAAGGTCCTAGCAGGGAGCCCACTTCAATCATATCATCCGATTCCAGGCCAACGACCAACTCCTCCGGATAGGAACCAACCAAAAGCGTAGCCTCCATTTCCGCCGTTTCCGGTTCCCCGACCGCATATGGCCGGCTGGCCGAAATATGTACTTGTACTTCCTTTGGTGTCTCATGGTTTCGCGGGTCATTAAGCACCGGCCGGAATAACCATATCCCCTGCTGTGTGCTTTCCACCGGAACGATGGTTAATTGCTCATTATCACAGGTACATTCCACACTCATCCGTAAGACCGTTTCCTCCGGTGGGGTTATGCCATCCTCCAACACCTCAACTTCAAGCAATCCCGCACCATCTTCCGACTCGTTCAGGATGATTTTTTCCGTGTCAAGTGGCAGGATCTCCAGTTCCTTGCGCCTTTCCTGTACCTTGAGCACCCCGGTCTTTTGTTCATCCCAAGGGGTAATAACCTTGATTTGATAATCTTTTTGTTCCAAATATGTCCTAAACTCATAATCCATACCGGTTGATTCCATCATCTGCCATTCCTCCCCATCCACAGGTTTTAAGCAGACACAAAACTTGTCCTTGTACAAAAGACCGGAATCTATATTTGTAAGTTCCTTTCCGTAGTCATCCAACAATTTTATCCGTACCGTCACTTCCCCTTCCTGCAGGCAATATTCTTCGTGTGCTTCTCCTTTTGCACTGCTTAAGCAGCCCTCGATATGCCGGACACTTTCCCCGTTTTGTATATACTCAAGCCCCACTTTGATCGCAGGTTGATAATAAATCTCCACATCCGGCCGGTTATCGCTATTGACAGGGATAACGAGTTCCCCTTCTTCCGAGCCGCTCCGGGAAGGGGATTTTTTCGTGTAAGAGAGCATCTTCCCCCACAATTCCTTGTACTTCACACTATCAAGATTATATGGTGTACTCCCATCCTCATACTCAGGAAATAAAGGCCTCCCCGAAAAATTTGCCTCGTCCGAACGGGCCAGCAACACCGGAACCAACGGGGCACCGATCTCAATCTCCATCCCGCTTTTCCCTGTCTCTTCCTGTTTTTTTGCACGTTTCCGGTAATCATTATACAATTCCTCCGAACCGGAATGCTGCATAAACACAATCAATCTCTCCAGCGGTATATCAAATTGAAAACAGATATCCTTCCCTTGCGTCGGCAGATATTCCTCCTCAATCTTCTGCTCTAACCGCACCCGCCCATAAATACGGTTAATGCAGTCCGTCACCTTCTTTAAAATCAGACCCTCCTGCCCGCCGGACACAGCATCCGCACCATCCGCAACATCTGCAACATATATTCCCCTCGCAATATCCTCTTCTATTTCCGCAGTACCACCCGGGTCCCCGATCGGGATGTAAGCAACCTTAATACTCCCCTCCCCATAGGCATTTGGCGCGGTAATCTCATGCAGATTTTTAGAAAGCGTCTCCGCATCCATTGCGGAATCCTTTTCCCAGAAAAACCCATCCGTTAAAATGACAATCCAACAATCCTTTCCCTCTTTCAGATAAGGCCTCATATCCTTGGCGGCCTCAATCACCCCCTGATAATATGTATAATTACAGAACTTCAATCGATCAAAATATTTCTGTACTTCGTTCACGGCTTCCTGCTTTTCTTTTCCGATTTTGATTTCCCCGGGCTTTGCCATCGCCGCCGTCTTCACATCCGGGCGGTAGCCACTCATAATATATAACCTGAGAATATCATCCATATCCATCATGGCCGCCAACGCCTTCACCGTGTAATCCGCTTCAATCCAACGGGTGGTATACCTCTTTTTCTCCTCCAATTATTTAAAAAAAACGACGCTGACCACTTTGGGCTGCCCCTTCTCACTCGTCAACTGTACAATCCCCTGCCCCGCATCCTTTGTCTTGGACAAAACAACACCTTCCGCCGCAGATACCGGGAAACAGAATACAACCGTACATAACAAAGCAATACAAACCACACTACAGATCATTTTTTTATATTTCATATTTTTCCCTCCTAAAAAAATATAAAAATTTTTCAGTTCATGTAAATTATG
>CAYMGZ010000468.1:0-2645 GCA_964390095.1 uncultured Lachnospiraceae bacterium
TGATTTTATTTTTATTGATGCTGCGAAAGGTCAATACATGAATTTCCTGCCATATATTTTAAGGCTTCTTTCGCCGGACGGGATGTTTGTGACGGATAATGTGCTGCAGGAGGGGAGTATCGCGGAGTCAAAATTTGCCGTGGAGCGGCGCGACCGGACAATCCACATGCGGATGAGGGAATATCTGTATGAGCTGACACACCGGGAAGGGCTGAACACGGTAGTGCTCCCGGTGGGGGACGGGATGTCGGTCAGTACATTTTATTAGGGATACACACTGATTTTTTTTGGCAGGATGGGTTTTTCCGGGATGGTGGCGGAGGATTGGTTTCGCATGGGAAGGAAGGGAACAAAGATGGATATGGCAGGAGCAAGGGGGGGCTGCCGGGAAGCCCTGCAAAGGCGGCGTAAACCGGAGCTTTTGGTTCCGGCGAGCAGCCTTGAAGTTTTGCAGGTGGCGGTAACTTACGGCGCGGACGCGGTCTACATCGGCGGGGAGCATTACGGGCTGCGGGCGAAGGCGAAGAATTTTTCGCCGGCGGAAATGGCGGAGGGCATAAAATTCGCGCACGCGCGCGGGAAAAAAGTCTATGTGACGGCGAACATTACGGCGCACGACGCGGACCTTGACGGCGTGGAAGAATATTTCCGTGAATTATCCGCACTTTCCCCCGACGCGCTGATTATTTCCGACCCCGGCGTGTTTGAGATTGCGCGGGAGGTGGTGCCGGAGATCGAGGTCCACATCAGCACGCAGGCGAACAATGTCAATTACCGCACCTGCCGGTTCTGGCAAAAGCAGGGTGCCAAGCGCGTGGTGACGGCGCGCGAGCTTTCCCTTGCGGAGATTGCGGATATCCGCGCGCATATCCCGGATGATTTGGAGCTTGAGGTTTTTGTGCACGGCGCGATGTGCATTTCCTATTCCGGGCGCTGCCTTTTAAGCAATTATTTTACGGGGCGGGATGCGAACCTTGGGGCATGCACCCACCCGTGCCGCTGGAAATATTACCTGATGGAGGAGAGCCGGCCGGGGCAGTATCTCCCGGTGTTTGAGAATGACCGGGGGACATATATTTTTAATTCCAAGGATCTTTGTATGGTGGAGCATATCCCGGAGCTTGTGGGCGCGGGGATTGACAGCTTTAAGGTGGAGGGGCGAATGAAAACCGCGCTGTATGTGGCGGCGGTGGCGCGCACGTACCGCCGGGCGATCGACGATTATTTTGTCTCGGAGGAATGCTACCGCGAAAACCTCCCCTATTACCGTGAGGAAATCGGGAAATGTACCTACCGGCAATATACGACGGGATTTTTCTTTGGGAAACCGGGAACGGATGCACAGATTTATGATAATAGTGTATATGTAAAGGATTATACTTATCTGGGTATTGTTTATGGGGTGGAGAATGGCTGGTGCAGGATGGAGCAGCGCAACAAATTCTGCGTCGGTGACACGGCGGAAGTCATGAAGCCTTCCGGGGAGAACGTGGCGGTCACGGTGCTTGCCATCCGCGATGGGGAGGGAAATGCGATGCAGAGCTGCCCGCACCCTAAACAGGAGATTTTTGTGCGGTTTGACCGGGAGCTTGCGGCGTATGATCTTGTGAGGCAGAAAGCGGAAGGGGAAGGTGTTTGATGGATATAACCAAACAGATTATTGACCAGCGGGTCAACAAGATCATGGAGGGGGGGATATTTGGCGCGGATGCGGGCGACACGGAGCGAAAACGCTCCAAAGCATTTCTTTTGTTGGGGGTAGCAGCTTATCTGGACATTGACCTTGAGGAAGCGGTACAGTATCTGACGGACGGAGGGAACGATGGGGGATTTGACGCGGCGTATATTGTAGAAGCGCAGGATATGCGGCTAAACGTCGTATTGTTCCAATCAAAATATTCTAGGAAATTGGATGCGGACAGCCATTTTCCGGCGAACGCGGTGGAAAAGGCCGTCAATACGGTAAAGTGTGTATTTGACCCATCCGCGCGTGTTATATTAAACGAACAGAGCAGGGAAAAAGTTGATGAAATCCGTTCCCTGCTGTTAGATGGGGCAATTCCGTATGTTACCTTTGTGATGCTAAACAACGGGCTTCCTTGGAATGCCGATGGCCAAAATCATATTGACAATGCATTTGCTGGGCAGCAGCAGGTGTGTTTTGAACATTTTTCCCATAAGGACATTATGTGTTATATTAACCGGAAGCAGTCGGTTGATACACAGATTACGTTTAGCGGCAAGGCAGTGCAGGAAAATTTTAATTACAAGAGGGTAATCCTCGGTCGTGTCTGTGTGCTGGAAATTTCCCGGATGATGGAAGAATTTGGGGATGGGCTTCTGGAAAAAAATATCTGCCGCTATCTTGGAAAAAACGTTGTAAATGAGGGTATCAGGGAAAGCCTGTTGGATGAGAAGAAACGTCAGAATTTTTTCTTTTTCAACAATGGGGCGACGATGATTTGCAAGAAATTCAGTTATAATGGCCTGCAGGAGCAGGATTGGATCGTAAAGGCGAAGGACCTGCAGATTATCAATGGTGGGCAGACCTGCAAGACAATCCACCAAACGGTGATGGAACATCCAAATGAAAATTTCGCACAGACTTATTTGTTGGTTCGGCTTTATGAGGTGGATGATACCGG
>CAYMGZ010000469.1:0-526 GCA_964390095.1 uncultured Lachnospiraceae bacterium
TCATTCGAATCCCTATAATATGTCAAATTAACCTTATTTGGCGAATACGAAAAATTTTTCAGCAATTCCATCACAACATAATTTTCAAAATAATGCCCGCTTGCCGCCCCATTCATCAGCGTTTCCTGCGTCAGCCACATGGAAAGGTAGGCACAAAGCCCCGTATCACAAAAATAGAGTTTTGGTGTTTTCGTCAGGCGTTTTAGTTCATTGTTTGCAAACGGCTGCAGCAGGTACACAATCCCCAGCCCCTGCAAAAGCCTCAACCAAGCCTTTGCGGTAGGCTGTGAAACCTCCGCCGCGTCCGCCAAAGTTTTATAATTCACCTGCTCGGACACAAGGGCAGCACAGGCATTCAGAAACCTCCGAAACCGGATGGTATCCGTGATGCCCCCCTCCTCCGACACATCCCGCATCAGGTAAGTTTCAATGTAAGAGTTAAAATATTCCTGCCTCTGCTCCGCATCGGCCTCTAAAATACCAGGCATCCCGCCACGCCAAATATGCCCAAAGATATCCACAATAT
>CAYMGZ010000469.1:536-1257 GCA_964390095.1 uncultured Lachnospiraceae bacterium
CAGGGCATGGAAAAATCCAACCCATCCGTAAAGTGCTGGTTTTCCACCTCGCTGCGCGAAAGGCTGTATAATTCCAATATCCCAATCCGCCCGGCAAGCGTCTCCCGGACGTTTTTCATCATCCCGTACTGCTGCGAACCCGTCAGCCAGAACAGTCCCCGCTCTTCGCTCCTGTCGCAAATGACCTTAATCTGCTCGAAAAGTTCTGGTGCTTTCTGGATTTCATCAATGATAATTGGCGGCTTGTAGGTTTGGAAAAAAAGCACGGGGTCCGTCCTTGCTAACATCCTTGCCATCGCATTGTCCATCGAAATATAGGTGCGTTCCTGCCCTTCCGCCAGATGCCTTAACATCGTGGTCTTCCCCACCTGTCTGGCACCCGTTACAAGCACAGCCTTAAAAAATGAACTCATGTGCAGGAACTTACGTTCCAATGTCCGGTTTAAATATTGCATGATTCCTCCCTAATATTATGGAAATATAAAGTTTACTTTATATTATCCTAACTTTTTTCTCTTGTCAAGGTTTTTCCTTCCCCACTCCAACCAGATTTCTAAAATTAAATATTCCCCCTTTCATAGTTATATACACTTGCCACCTTACATGACCGACATCAAATAACTGCACCAGTCCATCCTGCAGAACCCTAGGAGCAGTTTACTCCCCACTTTTCTGCCAAGGTAGCCATCCGGAATGTCCAGCTTGTGCTACGGAGTGGCAG
>CAYMGZ010000469.1:1267-2641 GCA_964390095.1 uncultured Lachnospiraceae bacterium
CTTCATCCTCTGCCACAACGAGCCATCCACGGGCAGCATCCCCGCCCGATCTACACAACACAAAAAGTCCGGAAAGAACCTTTTTAATACATTGATTCTTTCCGGACTTTTGATACACTTTAATACAATTACCGGCTTTCCTTACTCAACACCACCGTCGTCACCGACATCTTCGCGACCGTGATCGGCTGCGTGGCATCCCATTCTGCATCCTTCACGCACGCAAGGTCATTCGCATCCGAAGTCTCATGCACCGCGATATGCGTATACCCTTCTGTACCCTCCAGCACAAAGGTCTGATCCAGCACATCCTCATTGATGAACACCATGACCAGTTCCTCGGCCCCGGTCTCCTCATTCACCCCGGTAAACGCGGTCGGCATCATATTCTCCTGGGCCCGCCTTGTCGCGGTCAGCTCCACACGCACATAGCCCGGGCGGACATAGCGTGAATAGTTCCCGAAACTCCATAACCGCTTTAACGCGCGGAATTTCTGCGTGGCCTCATCAATGTAAATCAGCCCGTCCCGATAGCCGCCCGGTGCCACGCCGACCCAGTTCTGCCACGAAACGACATTTAAAATCGTCAAGTCCTCCGCAATCTGCTGCGCCAGATGGTACGCGGAATCCATTGTCACATCCGAACCGTTCACCATCTCGCACCACTCACTCGTGCGCATTTTTACATCCGGGTAACGGATTTTCATCCAATTGCGGAAACTTTCCTTGGCAATCTTATCCGACCAGTAAGAATGGTTGTCAACCCCGTCAAAATGCGCGGCAAGGCGCTCATTCCCAAGGATGGCCTGCGTGTAATCCTTCGCCTGCCCGCCCCACTCACCGCTTTCCGGTCCTGACAGGTGCAGCTTTTCCAATAACTCCGGCCTCTTTTCCAACTCATCGAGGAACGCCAGATACAGCGCCCTTGTCTGCTCCGGCGTATAATGGCAGCCTTCCTGGCTGTTATACCAATCCCACTGCGGCTCATTGATTGGCGAGAGGAATTTTACCGGGATACCCTCCGCGATAAAATGCTCGGTCACATCATAACAGTAATTCGCGAAAGCACCATAATTTTCTGGCTGGATGTTCGTCTTGCTGCCGCCCTCACTCATGTGCGGCAGGCCGTTGTCCGTCAGGCGCACCAGCGGGCTGTTGCAGAAAAACACGACCTCCTCCACGCCAAGCTCCACCGCCTTGTTCAAAAACCAGACGGCGTTCGCGTCCTTCGTAAAATCGTACACGCCCGGCTCCGTCTCAAAACAATATGCCTTGCGGTGTGGGTCCCAGAAGGTTCCCGTCCGGCTCTCGATGGAACCCGCGCCAAGATTGTAGCGGTAGCTCGTCAGCCCGATGCCTTTTTCCTTGTCAAAC
>CAYMGZ010000470.1:0-2235 GCA_964390095.1 uncultured Lachnospiraceae bacterium
ACAGCCTGTTTTTTAAAGCCTCCTCATCCTCATATCGCACAAACAGCACAAAATGGTCCCCACGGCTTCTCGCATACAGCTCATTCCCCCTGTCAAGCTCCTTCGCGACCACCTCGATGAAAATTGCAAGGATCCTGCGCCCGGCCTGCCAGCCATACAGCGTGTTGTAGCGCCGGAACTGGCTGATGTCCGTATAAACGATGGCATAACGGGCATTTTTCTCGGAGGACAGCTTCTTTGAAGCCCGGTAATTCAGGTAATTCTGGTTCCAGATATTGAAATCCACATCTTTGTACATCAATTTCTGTATCCGCCTGCTGTTGCGCAGCATCTTATACAGCACCAATATCACCGTCAGGGCAACGACCACGAGAAGCATGATGATCGAAATGCTATTTTCACTGATAAACGCCTCCACACTGATGCGGGAATAAAAATTATCCTGCAGCATATAATCATTGACGATCTTGTCATTGACTTCGGAAAGCTCCTTATTCAAAATACTTACAAGCAACGGCGACGCATTTTCACTCAGTGCCATATAAACAGGATGCACATCGCTTAAAACACTATAAATCTCCATTTTGCCAAAGCTGAACCTTGACCCAAGCATATACTCCGCCAGATACCCATCACAGACCGCCGCATCCGCCTTCCCCGCATCCACCGCCTCAAGGCACGCATGCTGGGAATCAAGGGTCATAATCACCGCATCCTCCCCGACAAAATCAATCATGTAATCCCTGTATTCATTGTTATAAGTGATGGCAAGTGTCTGTATTTTTTTTGCCTTGTCCTTCTTCTTGCGGACAAGGACATGGGGTGCCTGCGCGTAACGCCTCGTCACCGTGACCCCGGACTGCTTCATGCTCTGTGGGCTCTCCTCGCAATAACAAAGGATATCGATCCCCCCGTTTTGCAAAAGCCCCACTGCCTCCTGCCTCCCGTCCACCTTCCTGTAAAGGAACGAGATGCCCGTGCGCGCCGAAATCCGCTCTAACATCTGCTTTGCAAGCCCTGCCGCCTGCCCCCCTTCCTCATAGGAAAACGGGTAATAACCGTCCAGATACCCAACCACCATCTCCTTTTTCTCCGCGATAAACTGCTTTTCCTCATTTGTAAGCAAAATAGTCTGGTCAAGCCTGCTGTCATAATATTTTACCATCAGTTCATTTTCCAAGCCGGGTTGGCTCATTTTGATATCCGCGATGCCCTGGTTAAGCTCGCGCATCATATCGTCATTGCCCTTCCAGGATATGTAATAGAACGGCTTCGGCGCAAACCGGCCGACTATGCGCTGCCCCTCCCATACCTCCGTGAGCGAATGTACCATGGCATCCACCTCGCCGCGCGCCAGTGCCTCATGGAGTACCTCCGCGTTCTCATATTCCTTTACCGCTGGCTCTGTGATCCCGTTTCCCTCCATATACTGATAAAACTCCCCCTTGCGGACATAGGTCTTTACAATGCCGTAGGTAAGCCCCCGCATAGCATCAAAATCTTCATAGGCGATCGAACTGCTCCCCTCCACGGCAACCGTGCCGAACGTATAGCCGCTGGAAAGATCCGCATACTGGTAGATTTCATTCCTCGCCTCGGAAAACTGCGCAGAACCGACCAGGTCGATCTTTTGTTCCAGCAGTAGTGCCAGCGCCTCGTCCCAGCTGGAACATTCCACATACTCAATCTTCCAGTCGATGTAGCCGCACAGCGCATCCAGATACTCCACATCCATACCGCCGTAACTGCCATCCGCATTCTTCTCATGGAATCCCCCCATCGGGAAAAAGCCGACCCGCACCACCCTCTTTTGCTCCCTAGGAATATCCTGCCCCCCTGCGGCAGCAACAAGCGGCGCAAGAAACACGGACAACACAAGAAAAAACATGGCAATGCAGAAAATCCCCCGCGCATTGCCCCTTGATCCATCCCTTTTTTGCTTTTCCGGTTTCCGGCTCCGGTTTCCCATCATTGTGACCCTCCATTTCCAAAAGACATTTTTTATATCTTCTTTACCTGATAAAACTCCATTTTTGCAGCCGGGAAACATTTTTCCCGTTTTCTCCCCCCTCATTAAACTTTATCATGCCCTTTGGAAAAATGCAAGAAAAATTCCGCCACTAAGGGGAAGTAAGTAACAAAAAATGCGAGTTGTCCCCGGCCGCCGAGGATTGCCTCCCCGGCACGGGACAACACGCAATTTTTGCAACATTATTAACGGTTTTTTAAATAGAA
>CAYMGZ010000470.1:2245-2619 GCA_964390095.1 uncultured Lachnospiraceae bacterium
CCCATTATGGTTATTTAATAAAAAAACATTGGGCGTGCGCCCGTCCCGCAGCTCTGCCCCCCCCCGGCCGGCCACAACTCGCATTTTTTGCAACATTATTCCCGTTTTTATAAATAGCATTGCAGGTTTTTCCTTAACTTCTCCTCCGAGTCGATTAACCTCCCGGTAAGTTCCTGCACGCATTCCTCCGCTTCCGGGTACTGGTTCAAATAGCGGTGTAACGATTTGATCCCCATGTCACAGCCATCCGTGATCAGGTCCGCAACGGTCGCATCGCTCTCCTGCATGGTCAGCTTCATGCCCGTCTTCACGTCCGACATCAGTCGGTCATTTTTTGCGGACAGTTCATACATGCTATCCTTTTCTGTTCTCTG
>CAYMGZ010000471.1:0-2617 GCA_964390095.1 uncultured Lachnospiraceae bacterium
AGACCGTATCCGCGTTTCGGAAGAACGGCGCAGTTCCGTCCGCTTGTCTGGATAAAATCAGAACAGATATGAAGAAAAGAGGCGGGCGCAGATGATTGTAAGTAATTGTGAGGTTTGTCTATGAGAATAAAAATATAGCATTAACTGTCCATATTTCAAAAAATTTAGTAAAAAAGCAGGCTATTGTCGATGACGTGAGCCTGCTTTTTTACCCTTATAACGATATTTTGAAAACTTCTATATCATTCTCACCTAAGGTCTGCTCATTTTTTACCTTTTACTGTAAATTATTTACAAAATATTTAGGCTCATTTCATATACAAATAAATTATTAGCATGAAGTACGTTTAAAAGGACGGAAGGGGTGTTGGGAGTGATCTCTTTACCACAATTCCAAACATGAGCCGTTTGGAGGTTCATGCCCGGAATTGTGGGGTGGATGGTTTGCCTTTTTACATTACATGTGCAGTCAAAATGTTGGCGGTGAATGTCCCGGATTCCGTCAATACAAAATCCATCTGTAAGGTCAGGTCATTTAATTCCCCGTCGGTTGTCAGATCGTAATCCACATAAAACCCGCTTCCGTCTTTGCGCGGGTAACATTGGAGCTGATGATATTCATATTTCGGCTTGAAATTACATGGAACTCCAAACCGATCCATGTAGGGCAGCTCGTTGATTTCTAAAAAACCGTCCATTAATTCCGTGAAATTTGGTAATGATATTTCTTCAAATTTAGCGTATTTTTCGATATCGGCATAGCGTTTTTCGGATATGCAGTTTATGATTTCTCTTACAATTGGTTCTGCCAGTTGTCGTGCTTCTTGTTTGGTCATTTTGAATTTGCTCCTTATTATTTTTTTGTTTTGAAGGTTTTGGCGGTATTATACCATGTCGTTCCACAAGTTTTTTGCTGGCTCCGCGCAAGTTACGGCAAAGCTGGGAAAATCAGAGATTTTCCCGGCTCGCGCCCGTCGCGGCGGAATGTGGAAAGCTGGGGTGCTGGAAACGAGGAGCGTGTTTCCGCCCCCCGGTTTTCCACATCCTTGCTTTGCCTTCGCGCACATTTTACCATATTTTAAATTTATTTTCTACTACAAAATATGGAACGTTAATACAATCTTTTTTGAATCTTATACATTTTATGTAAACACACAAAATAAGATTGAAAAACAAAGAAAAAACAATTATAATAAATTACAAACAATTAAAATAAATTATAAACAAGAAAGCAGAAAATAAAAGAAATCATTGACCGATCATTAACAGCCCAAAACAATGGAAAACTTACAACGGGAGGATATGCTTATGTTTATGGAAGAGCGCCAAAAAGACATTGTAAAAAAAGTAAATGAAGCAGGCCGGATTTTGGTGACGGAAATCCAAGAATTTTATCAAGTCTCCGCGGATTGTGCCCGGCGGGATCTCAGGGTTTTGGAAAGCAGGGGTTTGTTGCAGAGGACGCATGGGGGAGCCATTGCCATCGTCCCGGAAGAAAAATACCCTGCCCCAACTTACAACCCTGCCGAGGTCAAAACCCCACATCCTGGTTATCTTGCTGTTGCAAGGCGCGCAGTTGAATACATAGAAAATCAGGATGTTATTTACATTACCACATCGCTTGTCGGGTATTATATGGCGGAAGAGCTGCCCGAAGATAAGGCCATCACCGTATTGACAAATTCCGTCACAATTGCTGAGGTACTGCGGAAAAAAATGAATCTTTCCGTTATTTTACTGGGGGGTGAAATGTCGCACCGTGGCCACTGCCACGATTTTTATACCATCCAGATGGTAAAAAATATCCGGACGGACAAAGCATTTTTATCGCACACCGCGTTGTCTTTGGATTTTGGCGCGTCCATCCATGACAGTGCCGGGGTGGAGTTTGGAAGGGCGGTAATGGAAAACAGTTCGATGAACATTGGGCTGTACCCGTCGAAAAAAATCGGGAAAAATTCGGTCCATTCGGTATGCCAGGTCAACGATTATGATCTATTGATCACGGATGGCGGGGTATCCGGGGATTTTTTGGCACAGGCAAGGGAACTTGGCGTGGCAGTTGAAGTGGCAGGTGGGAAAGGGGAGTGAGCGGATGTATTGCATTTTCGTGGCGGGCATGCCTGCGGCAGGGAAAAGCACGGTGGCAAAAAAGATCGCGGAACGGATGAAGCTTCCTGTTTTTTCCAAGGATGTGATAAAAGAGCAGCTTTATGACCGGATCGGTTTTCGGTCAAGGGAGGAAAAGGTACAGCTTGGGATTGCCAGCATGGGGATTATGTACCACATTGCAGAGCAGTTGATGGGTGCCGCACAGCCTTTTATTTTGGAAAATAATTTTGAACATTCCTCCGAACCCGGATTAAAAGCACTTTTGGCAAAATACCAATATCCGGCGTTGACCATTCTTTTGACCGGCGACCCGGATGTAATCTGCCAGCGTTTTTTGGAGCGTGATGCAGGCCCGGACAGGCACAGGGGGCATGTGGTGAATGATTGTTATCCCGAAAAAGAAGGGGGTGGTTCACAGGGGAAAAAGGCGGCAACACTTTCACGGGAAGATTATTTACACGCGGTAAAAACAAGGGGTTTTGACGATTTTTTTGTCGGCGGTGAA
>CAYMGZ010000472.1:0-2615 GCA_964390095.1 uncultured Lachnospiraceae bacterium
TCATGCGCGGCAGCACGACCTGCGTCTCCGGGTCACCAAAACGTGCGTTATATTCAAGCACCCTAGGGCCTTCCTCTGTTAAGATCAGCCCGACAAAGAGAACCCCTTTAAAATCACGCCCTTCCTTTTTCATCGCGTCCATCGTCGGCTGGTAGATATATTTTTTGCAAAACGTATCCACCTCTTTGGTATAGAACGGTGTTGGCGAGAAGTTTCCCATGCCGCCGGTGTTTAAGCCCTCATCGCCGTCCTTTGCGCGCTTGTGGTCCTGTGCGCTCGCCATCGTCTTGATTGTCGTGCCGTCACAGAAGCAGAGTACCGAAACCTCGCGCCCGGTCAAAAATTCCTCAATGACGACCTGGTCGCCCGACGCGCCAAACTGCTTATCCAGCATCAGCGTGCGCACGGCGGCTTTTGCCTCCCCAAAATCATTGCAGATCAAAGCGCCCTTGCCGAGCGCCAGCCCGTCCGCCTTGACCACGATCGGGTACTTCGAGGTTTCAAGGTATTTCACTGCCGCGTCCGGGTCGGAAAATGTCTCGTATGCGCCCGTCGGGATGCCGTATTTTTTCATCAGGTTCTTGGAAAAGACTTTGGAGCCCTCGATGATTGCGGTATCCTTCCTAGGTCCAAATACCCGCAGACCCCGCGCCTCAAAAACATCGACAATGCCACCCACAAGCGGTTCGTCCATGCCGACCACCGTCAGGCCAATCCCTTTCTCTTTCGCAAAATCCGCAAGCTTCTCAAACTCCATCGCCCCGATCGGCACGCACTCCGCAACCTGCGCGATCCCGGCATTGCCCGGTGCGCAGTAGATTTTTTCCACTTTCGGGCTTTTTGCGACCTTCCACGCGATGGCATGTTCCCTGCCGCCGCTGCCAATGATTAAAACTTTCATAGTAATTCTCCTTATTTCACTTCCGGGATTCTTCTAGTTTACCAGCTTCGCAAAGGTCAAAAACATTCACCTTCGTTTGCTTATATATTTTTTCTGACCCCTTGCGGTATGCTTCTGCTTCCATCTTTGTAAAATCACACATTTTTCCAGCAAACAAGTCCTCTGGCCGTTCCTGAACAATGGTCTTATTCATGGGGAAACCCGGCACTTTCCTGCGCATAAACCCGCCCATCCTCAAACACAACCCTCCCGTTTGCGATCAAATCAATCGCCTGCGGCAGAATTTTCCACTCGGCCTCCTCCATCACGCGCCGCTGCAGCACCTGTGGCGTGTCACCGTGCCTTACCTCCACCGCCTTTTGCAAAAGGATCGGACCGGAATCACAGCCCTCATCCACAAAATGGACGGTCGCACCCGTCACCTTACAGCCGCGCGCAAGCACTTCCTCATGTACTTTAAGCCCGTAATAGCCTTTCCCGCCAAACGACGGGAGCAGTGCTGGGTGGATGTTGATCATCCTGTTTTTGTAATTTTTTACCAGTTTTTCCGGCAGGATCACCAAAAATCCCGCCAGCACCACAAGATCCGGCGCAAACGAATCCACTGCCTGAAGCAGCGCCCCGTCAAAATCCTCGCGCCGCGCATAATCCTTCATTGACACACAGACTGCAGGAACCTTTGCATCCTCTGCCCTTTTTAGCGCATAGGCATCTTTTTTATTGCTGACCACACCGACGATTTCCGTATTTGTAATTTTCCCGTCCTCCACCGCGTCAAGGATGGCCTGCAAATTCGTCCCGCCGCCCGAAACCATCACCACAACCCTTAACATAAGCGGATTCCCCTCTCGCCGTTTTCAATTTCACCGACAATATAGGCTTTCTCGCCCGCCGCCGCAATCCGGCGCACCGCCTCGTCGGCCTCGTCCGCCTTTACGCACAGCATCATGCCAATCCCCATATTGTATGTATTGTACATCATCTTTTCCTCGATATTTCCATCCACCGAGAGCATCCCAAAAATCGGCGGGATCGGGTAGCTGTCCTTTTTGATGACCGCCGTCACACCATCCCTTAACATCCTTGGGATATTTTCATAGAAGCCGCCGCCCGTGATATGGCTGCACGCCTTGACCGTCACACCACCCTCCTTTAAGGCTTTCAACGCCTTCACATAAATCTTGGTCGGTGTTAAAAGTGCCGCGCCAAGGGTCTGGCCAAGCGACTCAAAATAAATTTCCAATTTTTCCCTGTTCATCGGGAATACTTTGCGCACAAGGGAATAGCCGTTACTGTGGATGCCGGAGGAGGCAATGCCAATGATCACGTCACCCGCCGTCAAATCCTGCCCGGTGACCAGTTTTTTCTTATCAACAATCCCGACTGCAAACCCTGCCAGGTCGTATTCGTCCGCCGGGTAAAATCCCGGCATCTCCGCCGTCTAGCCGCCGATCAGCGCCGCGCCCGCCTGCTTGCAGCCTTCCGCCACGCCGGACACGATCGTTGCGATCTTCTCCGGCTCATTCTTGCCGCAGGCGATATAATCAAGGAAGAATAACGGTTCGCCGCCCGCGCATGCAATGTCATTGACACACATCGCGACACAATCGATGCCGATCGTATCATGCTGGTCCAAAAGAAATGCCAGTTTCAATTTCGTGCCGACCCCATCCGTCCCGGAAACAAGTGTCGGCTCCTCCATCCCCATATACCC
>CAYMGZ010000473.1:0-2607 GCA_964390095.1 uncultured Lachnospiraceae bacterium
ACCGTACTCCGGGAAGCCCTGCACATACTGCCCTGTTTTAAACGCTACATCGGCAAGCAGCAGTGCCGCTGTCTTTGCGCCCTGTCCTCCCCTGCCATGCCATCTGATCTCAAGTCCTTTATTCTCCTCCATCACTTTTCCCTCCGAATATAAATTTCATGAATCGACTTTCTATATTATATCGTAAAATTCGGGATTGTAAAGCGAAAATATGAGAACTTTTCATTTGTAAAGTGAATTTTATTCACGTGTTGCATTTTCAAATGGATGCATGACGGATTTCATACGTTTTCAAATTCACAATACCCTTTTAAAACACAGATATTCGCCTATGCAGCGGAAACCGCAGACGACTGCGTCGTTCTGTGATTCACTTTCATTAAAAAAGATCATATGCCTAGCACCTCTGCGTTTGCAGTCATTTTTCGCAGCAGTCAGCAAAGCCCGGTAAACATCGCTGTTATAGATACCGCCCGGAAAATCAACCCCAAAGATTTCCGGCATCCGCATATCATCCATATAATAAATTGCACCTGCCGCTTTCCCTTCACGCAGACACACAAATATCCGCCATTGCTCAATGGCATTAAGGATTCTTGTCTCGTTCCAGTACATATCACCGTCACTTTGGCTGTGAAGGACGGAGAAAAGCCCATAATTCCCCCGGGTGATGAAAAGGATACCGGAATCCTCCGGCTGTATTCCATAATTTTCCAAATCCAGGGTATCATGATAGCTATCCTCAATGCAGTTAAAATGCCGGGATTCCAGCGCAGCAACTGCTTCCACGTTCTCCTTTGGAAAGCCGAGATACAGCTCGCTGCCCGGAAAATGTCCCTCGGCAAAAGCAATAAATTCTGCCAAAGCCTCCCCCATGCCGGAAGCAATGCAAAAAGAGCAGGTATCCAGATAATGATCCTTACGCAGATAATAGTAATGTATCCATCCTTCGGTTTTTCCGTCCCGCTCATACAGCAGTATTTCCTCACCGTCCGCGGAAAATGCCCTCCGTGCGCGAGCTACAAAATCATCCTTTGTTTTTATTCCGTCGGCATAGGTCGGATAACCCGATTTTGTCATGTCCAGAGCCAGCTGATATGCAAAATCTACATATCGGTCAAAGTCCTGTTCCTTTAATTTTTTCAACATATTCTTCCACCAATCCTTTCTTTCCCTCGTTGCCCATGACAAAACCCTACGCCTTCCCGCCCGCCTTAAAATTATAAACCGGCTTTATGATATCCGTCACGTCAACTGTGTCTTTAATGTCCCCAAGGAGCTTTTGCATATCCCGGTAAGCAAACGGGGCTTCGTCCAAGGTATCCGCGCCGATGCAGCTGCAATAAATGCCTTTCATCTCATTTTTAAATGCCGACACGGTATAATGTTGTTTCACCTCACTCCGCTGCATGCGGCGGCCGGACCCATGGGGGGCGGAGCAGTTCCAGTCTGGGTTTCCCTTCCCCACTCCGAGGACAACGCCATCCCGCATATTGACCGGGATGATGACCTGCTCCCCCTCCTTTGCGGAAATCGCGCCCTTGCGCAAAATCCGCACCCCTTCGGATTCCTCCAGATAATTGTGCACGCTGGAAAACTGATCCTCGCATTTTAATTTCATCTCTTTTAAAATCTGCGACAAAATAATTTCCCGATTGAACTGCGCATACTCCTGAACGGTTTTGACATCCGCGATATAATCTTCCATCAGCTCCCCCGCAAGCCATGTCATGGGATAGGGCACTTCCAAGCCCTCGTCTTTCAAAATCCCCGCACCCGCCCGCAAATACTGCTCTGTCACTTCCTTTCCCAGATGCCTGCTGCCCGAATGGATGACAATGTAAAACCTCCCCTCCCCGTCCCGGTCAACCTCGATAAAATGGTTGCCGCCGCCTAACGTACCCAGGCTTAAAAATGCTTTATCCCAGTTGATATCCCCGGGGCAGCGAAGTTTTTCCAACGGAAATTCCTCCGCCATATGGTGAACCGAACCACGCACGCGGAAACCGGCCGGTATGTTTTTCCGTATGACGCTGTCCAATTTCTGCAATTCCAGCTGTTTTCCTTTTACACGGGCACAGGTGACCCCGCAGCCGATATCAACCCCCAATAGGTTCGGAAGGATTCTCTCTTTCACGGTCATCGTCAGTCCTATCGTCCCCACCTGCCCCGGGTGCACATCTGGCATGACGCGGATTTTGCTGCCCTCGGAAACAGGATTGTCACATATCATTTTAATCTGTGCCTTGGCGTATTCTTCCACATCATCGGTAAAGATTTTTGCTTTCGCGTAATTTCCTATAATTTCTTTCATATTGGGTTTGCTCCATCTTCTATTTTTTTATGAATTTATTGGATGATTTGCTGCTTGTTTCATTTTCTCCATAAAAAATTATCCCCTCCGTCGGACGGCAAATCAGTGCCGGTATAATTTCTGACAACATTATACTATAAGCTTTGGGCATATTCAATTCTTATGTGGCAAAATAAAGCTTTAAAGTTTTCCGAAAGATGTCATATCAAATCCATTTTCGAAATGAATCATTAAATGCCATGCGCCACAAAATGGCACTTGAAAATGTCCGGATTCTCCTGTATAATAATCCC
>CAYMGZ010000474.1:0-2598 GCA_964390095.1 uncultured Lachnospiraceae bacterium
GTATTTTTTGCTGTGGCATGTTATCTTACTGTAAAAGCCCAAGGCTGTGTGAAAAACAGGGGTGCGAGGCGGCATTTTCCATTTCCGTTTTTTACGCAGCCTTAATCTGTTATTGCCCAGATCAGAAACGGGGTTCATTGCCCCGTTTTATCCACGGGCAATGTCAGGTTGGATATGGGGGATGAAATAAAAAGGGGGCTTGGAAAATGGCATATCCAGAAAATACACAAAAACATTCCGAAATCCGGTTGCGCAAGCCGACCATGCAGGACGCGGGGCAAGTGATGTCATTGAGGGATGAAATTATGGAGGCAGACTGCGGCGGGGATGCTTTTGCGGGTTGTGGGGAGTTAAGGCAGGCCGCCACAATGGAAGAATGGCTGGATGTTTTAAGGAAGCATGAAGATGAAGAAAACGTGCCGGAAGGCAGGATTCCATCCACGTCATATGTGGCTGTGCGAAAAGACGATGGGTGCATTGTCGGGATCATCGACCTGCGCTACCATATCAACCATCCGATTTTAGGCCTTTGGGGCGGGCACATGGGCTATACCGTGCGCCCGTGCGAGCGCGGCAAGGGCTACGCGAAGGAAATGCTGCGGCAGAATTTGCAAAATTGTAAGGTGCGGGGGATGGAACGGGTGATGGTAACCTGCTCGGAGACAAACGCCGCAAGCGAGCGGGTGATCCTTGCAAATGGCGGGGTTTATGAGAAAACGGTGGAAGTGGATGGGGAGGGGATCAAGCGGTATTGGATTGAATTGAAAAATATGGCGGGTTGAAGTATTAAAGTGCCATGATTAAAATGGTGAGGGAACAGTGTTGGATATTTTTTGTTGTTAAAGGAATCGATGAGAATGGGTGTATGTTATTTGGGTTTAAAAACAATAAATGGAGTGTGAGACTATGGTTCTGGAAGAATTTGATGAAAATAAGCGGGCAGCCATTAACCCGGACGATATTGTGAAACCGGTAAAAGGGATGCCCAAAACAGCAGTTACCTGCTTTGCAAAGGAAACTTTCCTGCGGATGCTTGATACGTTCGGGGGTGAAAAAATCGCAGAAACAGTGGTTGCAAATATGGAAATCCCTGTGTATAAGACGGTTTATAAGGGTGTGGAACTGGCACTTTTTATGTCCGATGTGGGAGCGCCTGCCTGTGTTGCAGCGCTGGAGGATATTTATTGCATGGGGGCGGAAAGGATTGTGATGTTCGGGACTTGTGGCGTGCTTGACGCGGAAATTGCGGATTGTTCCATTATCATCCCAGATGCCGCGGTGCGGGATGAGGGGACAAGTTTCCACTATGCGCCGCTATCGGACGAAATTGCAGTCAATACGAAATACATCGGGGATTTTAAGGAAATGCTGGATGGGATCGGCTGCAGTTACACGGTAGGGAAAACCTGGACGACGGACGGCGTATACCGGGAGACGAGGGGGAAAGTGGAAAGGCGCAAGGAAGCGGGCTGTATCTGCGTGGACATGGAATGCTCCGCCGTGGCGGCATTGGCATGGTTCCGGGAAAAGGATGTGTTCCAGTTTTTTTATGCGGCGGACAACCTGAATGCGGAAGTGTGGGATGAGAGAAGCCTGGGGAATACGGTAAATCTTTCGGCGAAGGATAAGGTGGCAATGCTGGCGATGGATTTTGCGGTGAGGATTGGTGGGAGGGAAAACACCAAAGAAAAAAGGACTTTCCATTAGGAAAAGCATATGCTATAATCAGGGTAGTGGATCATGTAGGAAGAAAAAGAGAGTGCGATGAAGAAGATGATTATGAATCATGATCAAAACAGAAGTTTTGGGGAAAATCAATAAGATGTTTGGAAAAGTTTTTTTGGAAAGCCATATGTAATCAGGAGGGGAGGGGATACCGTTGGACTACAAAGTAAATACGCAGTATAAGGACCGGCTTTTCTGCTTCCTTTTTGGGAATGAAAAAAATAAGAAATATGCCCTTTCGCTGTACAACGCACTCAATGGTGTAAATTATCAGGACGAGGACGAACTGGAGATCGTGACAATCCGGGATTTTATATATATCCGGATGCACAACGATGTCGCGGTCATGCTTTCCGGGAATTTAGAGCTTTGGGAACACCAGTCCACGGTAAACCCCAACATGCCCGTCCGTGGGCTGATGTATTTTGCGCAGCTATATGAAAAATATATCAAAGTGGGGCATTACAGCCTCTACCGGAACACGCAGATTATGCTCCCGACCCCAAAATATGTCGTGTTTTACAACGGGGAGGAAAAGCGCCCACCCATGGAAAAACTGCGGCTGTCGGATGCCTTCTGCAATGAAGATACATCGGGGGAGTTTGAGTGGACGGCGACCGTGGTGAACCTGAACCATGAAAGCAACCGGGAACTGCTTGGGAAATGTGGGATGCTGTGGGAATACATGGACCTTGTGGTGGACATACGGACATTGAGGGGGAGCATGGGGGAAGCGGAGGCTGTGGACAGGGCCGTGTTAGAGTGCATTGAGCGCAAAGGGGAACTGGCGGAAATCTTGTTGGAACATCGGGCGGAGGTGGTTGGTATGTTGCTGGCGGAATTTGATGCGGAGGCGTATGAAAGGGATATCCG
>CAYMGZ010000475.1:0-1112 GCA_964390095.1 uncultured Lachnospiraceae bacterium
TTCCCGTGTGGGAAGCATAATCTGGGCATTAAAACAGCTTTGGGAATTGGACTCAAAATTTATTTTCTTTACTTTTGCGGGGGTACCGCTCGCCGTTGCCATCCCGCTCATCGAGGCGTATTTCCCAAAGGCATTGCTTGACCGGCTTGGTGCGGGCGCGGATTTTTCAGGGCTTTTTGCGGTTTGTGCGGGCTTTCTTTCGGCATTGTTGTTTTTAGGGATTTTAAAGGGATGGGTTGAGAGCCGGCGCGATGCCAGACATTATTACCCGACATCGGTGTTCCAGACGCAGATGAGTGAGCATGAGGGATACCGGATGGATTATCAGGTGGCGGAAGGGCAGGCGTTTAAGGAAAAGAGCGGCTATGCGTGGCAGGATGCCTGTCAGGGGAACTGTGCCATGGAATTTGTGTGGCAGGATCTTTCGGAAATGCTCGTCCACCTGTTTGGGATTTTTACCTATGCCTCGTTCCTTGTGGTTTTAAACCCGCTTATTTTTGCGGTGACGGCGGCTGTGTCCGTGGCATCGTATTTTACGACACGCATGCAGCCAAAATATTATGACAGGCACAAAAAGGAATGGGAGAAAGAAATCCGTAAGAAAAATTATTTGCAGCAGCTTTCCGAGGATTTCCCGCGCGCGAAGGATATCAAGCTTTACGGGCTTTCGGGGTGGCTTGAGAAAATGATGCGGGATTATCAGGCATATATCCTGATGTGGGATAAACGTTGCAGCCTGCGCGGCTTTTTTGCCGCCCTCCTTTCCGCGGCGATGGCGGTTGTCCAGAACGGCACGGCATATCTGGTACTGATTGCAACATTGCTTGCAGGGAGCATCAGCGTGGGGGAATTCGTTTTTTATTTCGGGCTGGTGGGCGGTATCGCGGGGTTTTTGCAGGGCATCATCGGGGATGTGGCAAAGCTTTGCACGCGCGCCGACAAAATAGCTTATTACAGGGAATTTTATGATTTCCCCAATATTTTTAACCACAAGGAGGGCGCGAAGCTTCCGGATGCACCGGTTTTGGTGGAGTTTAAGGATGTATGGTTCCGCTATGACGGCGCAAAGGAGGATACCTTAAAGGGGATCAACCTGACCATCAAGAAAGGGG
>CAYMGZ010000475.1:1122-2594 GCA_964390095.1 uncultured Lachnospiraceae bacterium
GGGGAAAAGCTCGCTTTAGTCGGTGTGAACGGCGCGGGGAAAACAACGCTTGTCAAGCTTTTGTGCGGCCTTTACCAGCCGGATCAAGGGCAGATCCTTGTGGGCGGCAAGAATATTTCCGAGTACAATATCATGGAGTATTATTCCATGATCTCCGCGGTTTTTCAGGAGATTAAGGCGGTTGCTTTTACTGTTTTTGAGTTTGTGGCAAGCGCGGACCTCGGCCGGGCGGATGCGAGGGAGGCCGCGGTGGCCGCGATGGAGAAGGCGGGGATTTATGATAAGGTCAAAAGCCTGCCAAACGGCATGGACACCCATCTGATGAAGGGGGTCTACGATGACGGCGTGGATTTTTCCGGCGGGGAGATGCAAAGGCTTGTGCTGGCACGCGCAATTTACAAGGACGGGAAGATTCTGGTACTGGATGAGCCCACGGCGGCACTTGACCCGATTGCGGAAAATAATCTGTATTTAAAATATCAGGAGCTGACCCGCGGGAAAACGTCCGTCTATATTTCCCACCGTTTTGCCTCGACGCGTTTTTGTGACCGGATCATCCTGCTTGCGGATGGTGTGGTGAAGGAGAGCGGAAGCCATGAAAAGCTGATGGAAGCGGATGGGGAGTACGCCCATATGTTTGGGGTGCAGAGCCAGTATTACCGGGAAACCGGGGAAGAGATCGCCGCGTCTGCGGCAGAATGAGAGGGAAGGATGTACCGATATACAATAACCAAAAAAGCGCTTGCGCGCTACCATGCTTATCATAAGAAATATTTCCCGCTTACTTTTTTGAAGATAATTTTTGAGCGGATTTCGCCGTATTTTAATCTTTGGATGTCTGCGGAACTTGTGACGGCACTGTACGAAAGAAAACATAGGGATGAGATCTTCCTGCTTGTGGCGGTAACGCTTGCCGGGAATTTTGTGATCCAGGCGGCGGGTGCACTGCTTCGCCGGCTTTCGGACACGGCGCGGGAGGTTCTTAACAACAATGAGGCGGCAACGTTCTATCAGAAGACGCTTTCGCTTGATTATGACAAGCTGGAAGATGCAAAAGTACGTCTCCTGCGGCGCAAGATCCGGGAAAATTCTTATATTAACGCTTATGGCGTTGTGTTTATGAGAAACCTGGTCGAGATGCTTTTTTCCTGTGTGGCGGATATCGCGTTTTCCGTTGTGCTATTTGTGGAGCTGCTTTCCTTCCTGATAGGGGCAAAGGGGCATTGGTTTGGTATTTTGCTTTTGTTTTTGATGGTTGGTTTTACTGCCGCCAATATTATTTTGGAGGGGAAAAACATGGAAAAAAGTGCCAAGAGCTGGGACAGGGCTTCGGCTGTCATGCTCGAGGAGAACCGTATTTCGAACGGTTTTGTGATGTCGGGGATGGATAACCGCATTTATCGCCAGCAGGAGCTTGTAAATAAAATTTATGAGAAAAGCAACCAGGATCATCTGCGGGTATTTTCCGATGT
>CAYMGZ010000476.1:0-2589 GCA_964390095.1 uncultured Lachnospiraceae bacterium
TTTTATTAAAACGTTTCCCGTTCTGTATCGGGAAGGATGACGCAGGCGGTGGATGTGTGTTGAAGGAACCCGTGATCAGCCGCCGCCACGCAAAGATATTAAAAGAAGGGATGCAGTATTTTCTTGTGGATACAAAATCATTGAATGGAACATATCTGAATGGGGAAAGGATTGCTGCCGGTGAGAAAAAAGAGCTAAAAGAAGGGGACCGTGTTGATTTTGCCGATATTTGTTTCATCTTTACTTGCTGTTAACCGCCGGATGGTATATAATAGCAAAAAGCAGTCGCTGATGGAGGCAAGTACGTATGGAAGGCAAATATATCATGGCATTGGATCAGGGGACGACCAGTTCGCGCTGTATTCTGTTTACAAAGACGGGGGAAATCGCGGGTGTGGCGCAAAAGGAGTTTCCACAGCTTTATCCGGAGGCGGGGTATGTGGAACATAACCCGATGGATATCTGGTCCTCCCAGATTGGGGTGGCCGTTGAGGCAATGCAGCAGATTGGGGTATCCGCAAAGCAGATTGCGGCGATTGGGATCACGAACCAACGGGAGACGACCATTGTCTGGAACCGCCATACCGGGCAGCCGGTGTATAACGCGCTCGTGTGGCAGTGCCGCAGGACCGCGCCGATGGTTGATGAGCTAAAGCGCGCGGGGCTTTGGGAAAAAATAAGGCAGAAGACGGGTTTGATCCCGGATGCATATTTTTCGGCAACAAAGTTAAAATGGATATTGGAGCATGTGCCTGGGGCAATGGATTGTGCACGGAAAGGGGATCTATTGTTTGGAACGGTGGATACATGGCTGATTTGGAACCTGACAAGAGGGAAAGTGCATGTCACCGATTATACAAATGCTTCGCGGACCATGTTGTTTGATATTGAAAAACTTTGTTGGGACCAGGAGATTCTTGATTATTTCGGGATACCAAAATGTATGCTCCCTAAAGTAAAGCCTTCCTGCTGTGTTTATGGGATGGCGGATGCCTCGCTGTTTGGAGGGGAAATCCCGATTGCGGGGGCGGCGGGCGACCAGCAGGCTGCGCTGTTTGGCCAGTGCTGTTTTGAGCCGGGGGAGGCAAAATATACCTACGGAACAGGCTGTTTTTTGCTGATGAATACCGGGGAAAAACGTATTGTATCGCAGAACCGGCTGCTTACGACAATTGCGGCAAGTACCGGGGAAAAGACAGAATATGCGCTTGAGGGGAGCATTTTTGTGGCAGGGGCGGCCGTGCAGTGGCTTCGGGATGAGCAGGCAATGATAAAAAATGCCGCGCAGTCCGAGGAGGAGGCAATGAAGGTCACCGACACAAATGATGTTTATGTTGTTCCGGCATTTACGGGGATTGGTGCGCCGTATTGGAATCCGTACGCAAGGGGAACGGTTGTTGGGATCACGAGGGGCTTTAACAATAGACATATGATCCGCGCGACTTTGGAGTCCATTGCTTACCAGACATATGATGTGCTTGCTGCCATGCGCCATGATTCCGGCATTGCATTAGAAAGCCTGCGCGTGGATGGTGGCGCGAGCGCAAATAATTTCCTGATGCAGTTCCAGGCGGATCTTCTGGCGGCAAAGGTACACCGCCCGAAATGCATTGAGACGACGGCGCTTGGTGCGGCGTATCTTGCGGGACTTGCGGTCGGATATTGGGATGGTTTGGAACAAATCCGGGAGAATTGGTCGCTTGAGCGGACATTTACAAGCCAGATTACGCAGCAGTGCCGGGATGAAAAATTAAAAGGCTGGCACCGTGCCGTCCGGTGCGCGCTTTCCTGGGCGGATGACCGTTAAATAGCGGTGTGGGTTCATTCACGGGAAAATGCGGGAGCGGAGGGATGTGATGCTGGAACGGGAATTGGATGCATTTTTTCAGCGAGGGGGTTATAGGCAGCTGAGGATAAACGTGCAGGAACTGCGCGTGTATGAAAGGGTGGAGGAGGGGCGTTGCCATGTGGTCATCTACTATCCTGAGCATATGGCAGGGCAGCTGACACTGGAGACACAAATCAATATCATGCGGCAGGTCAGGCAGTATTTTTATGATGCGGGGCAGATGAGGCTTGATCTGTTAAGCCTTGTGGAAACGGGGAATCCTGCAGGGATGCGGGCGGTTTTTGGAACATATGATAATGTATGGTTTCTGGATGTGAAGAAAGGCTGTGTTGTCTTATACGAGGGGCAGGAGGATTTTTTTGGGCTGCGCAGGCCGCTTGAAGACGTACTTTATGGCAGGATGGAACCTGTGGGTGCGGTGAACCAAAGCCAAGGCAGGAGGTATATCTCAGTCTCACCTTGCAACACGGCCTTGGTGGTGGTCAATATTGCCATATTCCTTTTGTGTGAGATTTTTGCCTCAACGGAGGATCCATATTTTCTGATGACACATGGTGCACTGAGTGTTGCGGGGATATTTGAAGAACATGAATACTACCGGCTTTTTACGTATATGTTTTTGCATAGCGGGATAGATCACCTATTTAATAATATGCTGATTTTGTGGTTTTTGGGAGATAATCTGGAGAAACAAATGGGGCATATAAAATATTTGATCCTTTATTTTGCGTCGGGAATTC
>CAYMGZ010000477.1:0-1494 GCA_964390095.1 uncultured Lachnospiraceae bacterium
ATATTATCGGTGTGTTTGACCCGGGGATTTTTTCAATTGGCGATACGTTGTGCGCCACAGGGCAGAAATTTGCTTACGAGGGGATCCCAACTTTTGCGCCCGAGCATTTTGCAAAGATCAGGCAGGTGGACACAATGAAGCGCAAGCAGTTTGTCAAGGGTGTGACGCAGATTGCACAGGAAGGTGCCATCCAGATTTTCCAGGAGTTCAATACCGGGATGGAGGAAATCATTGTCGGCGTGGTTGGCGTGCTGCAGTTTGATGTATTAAAATTCCGGCTTGAGTCAGAATATAATGTGGAGATCCGGTTGGAACCATTGCCATACGAGCATATCCGCTGGATCGAAAATAAGGATGAGGTGGATGTGGCGGGGCTTTCGGTAACCTCGGATACAAAGCGTGTAAAGGACATGAAGGGTAACCCGTTGTTGCTGTTTGTGCACGCATGGAGCATCGGCACGGTGCAGGAGCGCAACAAAGGGCTGAAGCTCGCGGAATTTTCCAGGAATTAGTATTTATAAAAGGAGTACTGCAAAACTTAAAAAAGCGGAAGCCCGGAATCGGGGCGGAAGATATTTTGAAAGAAAAGCGGAAAAAATATTTTTTCTGGATCCGGCGCGATGCAGGGCTTTCGCGGAACGTAAAACAGAGGTGCATATATGGGGATTGATGTGATCATTCCGGTTTACAAGCCGGACAAAAAATTTGAGAAGTTGTTTGCGGCACTTTTGGCACAGACTGTAAAACCAGACCGGATCATTTTGATGAATACGGAGGCGGAGGGGTTTCGCTGCGCACAAATAAAAAAGCGTCTGGATTCTTTGATGCGCAGGCAGCGGGTCTTGGGGAAAAAGCAGATTGATGTGAGTCTGGTGGCGGTGAAAAAAGAGGATTTTGACCATGGCGGCACGCGCCGGAAGGCAGTGGAATTAAGCAATGCGGATTATTTTGTTATGATGACGCAGGATGCGGTCCCGGCGGATGATTATCTGCTGGAGCGCCTGCTTTTGGCGGTAAAGGAGGAAGGCTGCGGACTTTCCTATGCAAGGCAGTGTGCGCCGCTTGATGGCACCGTTGTCGAGCAGTATACAAGAATGTTTAATTACCCGAATGTCAGCGCTACAAAGACGAAGGCAGATCTGCCGCGTCTTGGCATTAAGACGTATTTTTGTTCCGACGTGTGTGCGGCGTACAAGCGTTCTGCCTACGATGCAGTCGGGGGTTTTGTGGAGCGGACAATCTTCTGTGAGGATACCATTATCGCATCGCGTTTGATCGACGCGGGTTACAGTATTTCTTATGTGGCAGGGGCGAAAGTGTACCATTCACACAATTATACACTTTCGGAACAGTTTAAGCGCAATTTTGACCTTGGCGTGTCACACGCACAGTATCAGCAGATTTTTGCGGGCGTGCCGGCACAGGGGGAAGGGCTCCGGCTTGTAAAAAATACGTTTTCCTATCTGGTAGGGCAGAAGCGTTACCTTGCCATAC
>CAYMGZ010000477.1:1504-2576 GCA_964390095.1 uncultured Lachnospiraceae bacterium
TACTTGACCTGATATTCCAGAGCGGGGCAAAGTTTTTGGGTTACCAGCTTGGCAGGCATTACCGCGCCATACCGCAGAAACTCTTACTTTCCTGCTCGTCAAACGCAGGATATTTTGAACCGGAAGGGCAGATATGTGGAACCACCCCGGACAACAAAGCGGACTCTGGGGAGTAGATGGGAGGGGTTCTGCGGAACTTTAAATAGAGGTATAAATATGGATAAAATTGTAATTTTGATGGCGACCTATCAGGGCGAGAAATATTTAGAAGCACAAATGGAATCGATCATTGCCCAGGATTATCCGAACTGGGAGCTGTCCATCCGGGATGACGGGTCATCGGACCAAACACTCTTGCTGCTTTCCGCCTATGCAAACCGTTATCCGGACCAAATCACGGTCCATCAGGGGAAGGAGAATCTTGGCGGAACAAGGAATTTCCTGACACTTTTGCGGGACGCAGTGGCGCGGGAGGGGAGGCGTGCGGCAGACGGGCAGACTTATTTTATGTTCAGCGACCAGGATGATGTCTGGCATCCGGATAAGCTGCGCCTTACGCTTGCGCGCATGAAGCAGTTGGAGGCGCGTTACGGCGCGGATGTACCGGGACTTGTTTTTACGGACGCGCGCGTGGTGGACGGGGGGTTGGGGGAGATCGCCCCGTCCTTTTTCCGGCTAAAGCGCTTCCATACGGGAAAGCGCACCTTGCCGCACCTTCTGATGGAGAATATGGTGATTGGCTGCACGTCCATGATGAATGTGGCGCTGGCGGGGCTGGTGGAACGGATACCGGAGCATGCCCGTTACCATGACTGGTGGATGGCGCTTTTGGCCGCTGCGTTTGGGCATACGAGCTACCTCCCGGTGGCAACACTTGATTACCGGCAGCATGGGAACAATGTGGTCGGTGCGGAAAGCTTTTACCATTATGTGAAGCGGCGGGCAGGCACGCTTTTGGCGCAGAGGGAGGCTTTGCGGGCAAATTACAGGCAGGCTATGGAATTTTCCCGGATGTACGAAAAAAGGCTGCCGGAGCGTTCGGCGGCACAACTTTCTGGCTTTTTGGAACTTG
>CAYMGZ010000478.1:0-2538 GCA_964390095.1 uncultured Lachnospiraceae bacterium
AAGCTCGTCGATGCGTTTTGCTTTACTTACAACATCACCCCCGACGAGCGTTACCTTTTCTACCAGATCGATGGCGGCGATGACAACCGCATCGCGTGTCTGGACCTTACAACCGGCGTAACGCAGACCATCATGGACGGCAATTTCAAACAGATCCACATCACAAGCCGCTATGTGTTTTTCACCGATTATGATGACCGCCACACCTACGCCTACCAGCGCGCAAACGGTACCGTCAACATCTTTGAGCCGCCGGTGCTTGAGCTAAAATAATACACTAACAAAAAACTTTGGGGTTGTCACATATGGCAGCCCCTTTTATGTGGATGCCATAGCGCCCGTCCTTGCAGGCCGGGTCTGCGGACAACGCTTTTTCAAAAAACCCTTCCGCTTTTTTCCCTTCCCCAAGCCCCAGGTTCCCAAGTGCCATCAAATAATAGCAATGTGCCTCGTTCTTTTTCGCGCAGTCATCATCAAAAATCAGGAAATCCGGCAGCGATACCGCAAAATACTCTATGCGGGCATCATCGTGCAGATGCCGTTCCCCGTAATCGATCAGCCGGTAAAACCTTGCGTTCGCCTCCGCCGTCCTCCCAAGTGCCTGATAAGAAAGCCCCTGATAAAGGATCATCTCCGCCGGTTGGTCGTTGTAATACATTGCCCCTGCCGGCTCATCGGTTCCCTTTGTGGCGAGCAGGTAACATTCCTGTGCCTGTTCCTTTTTCCCCTGGGCCGTCAGGCAGCGCCCCAGCTCATAATACAGATGGTTATCCTTCGTTCCTTCCAGTTTCCCTTCCCCAAGGTTCTCCGGGTAGGTAAACGCGCGCCTTAGAAGCGTTTCCGCCCCGCCGTATTCCCCTTCTGCCATTTTCCTTTTTGCCAGTTCCAACAGTGCGAGCGTGTACTGCGTGGTAATCTTGCCCTCGCCGCCCTCCCACGGGTGGAAACGCCGTTTCTGCATACATTCCAACGCCTTCTCATACGCCCCGGTCTCGTTGAGCAATGTGATATATTCCACGGAAAGGTCATCGCGCATTTTTGCCAGTTCCGGATTTGCCTCATAATTTCCAAGCCGTTCTTTTGCGCTTACGCCAAGCTTTTTATAGAGTTGGTCAAGCTCAAGGAAAACCCTTGCGTCCAGAGGGTTCTTCCGGAACGCAAGCTCCATCTCCTCCCTTGCACGCCCTTTGTCCCACAGCTTGTTGTAATAAGCGATCGCAAGGTTGCGGTGCACGGTCGCAAACCCGCCATCCTCCTGCTTTGCCATCTCCCAGAGGGATATGGCTTCCCGCCATTGTAACTTGTCGTAAAAGAGGTTTCCAAGATAATAAGGTGCCTTTTTCTTGCAGCCGTTTTCCACCGCGAAACGCAAAACCGCAATATCCTCCAGCTTGTTCGGGAAACAGTAATCGGCCGGGATTTCCTCCGCAGCTGCCAAACACTCTGTGATCAGGTTTTGCGGGATTTCTTTCCCTTCCATGCCGTTTTCTTTGTGCAGGTAATATGCCTCATAATATTTTAGCATCGGATGGACGGCCTCACATTCCCGCAGCCGCTCACACGCCTCCAAAAAAGCACCGAATTCCGCATAATCCCTCGCTGCCATCAGGGCATTTTCAGGGGAATTTTGGATTTTTTTTCTAAATTCCACTATGTCGGATTCCCCGCAGCGGGCCGCCTCCCTGCCGGAAACAAGGTCAAACGGATCAAGCGCAAGATTTTCCTTTACCAACCTCCCCGCTTCCTCCATCCGCCCAAGCTTTCGCAGAAGGTACGCTTTCAGCCCCCTTGCCTTGACATTGTGCGCATTGCGGACAAGCGATTTTTCCACATGTTCGAATGCCGCCCCAAAACGCCCCCTCCCCGCGTCAAGTGCCGCCAGATAATAGTAGGCCTTCTCCTGCTGTTCCGCGCTCCACGCCGCTTTATAGAAGTCCGTGTACGCTTCCTCCGTGTATTTTTCCCTCAAAACACCGTCCGAAAATTCGTTTTGGGCAAGGTAGAAAAAGGCCAGCCCGGACAGGTAATAGGTCTCGCTATGGTAAGGGTTCGGGTTTTTCCATGTCAGGCGCTTTTTCGCCTGCAAAAAATACTCCTTTGCCTGCGCAAACTGCCCCCTGCTAAGCAAAAGCTTCCCGTAGGCCGTATTGATGCGGATATCGCCCGGGTCGCGCTTTAAGCCCTCCAGATAATATGGGTCCGGCAGGAAGGTTGCGTGGCGGTACTGCTCCAAATGCTGCCCGGTCAGATAAAGTTCCTCGTTTGTCATCAGTTTTTCCGGTTCTTCTGCCGCCTGCGCCGGCTTTGGCAGTTCCGGGATTTCCTCTGTCCCTTCCTCCTCATAGCGGACAAGCTCCCGCCCGTCCGAGAGAACCTGAACGCAGAGTTCTTCCGGTTTCACCCCTGCAAGAGGCAATTCCTTCCGAAAAATATCCACAGGCGAGAGCACTGTTTTTTCTTCCGTCAAAACCCGCTCCCCGGCACACAGCCGCACGGTGGCCTCCGGGTATCGCCCTGTCGCATACACAACGATTTTGG
>CAYMGZ010000479.1:0-2530 GCA_964390095.1 uncultured Lachnospiraceae bacterium
AAATTAACGGTCTGATTTTTGTGGCTCCGTTCCTGATCGGTTTTATCGCCTTTTTCCTGATTCCGATCATCAATACGGTCTACTATTCGTTCAATAAAGTAGGTGTCGGGGAGACGGGGGGGATGACCTTTTCGTGGAATGGCATCCAGAATTATATCGACCTGTTCAAGACGGAGGTCACAACGACCTCCACAACGATGGCAAGGTTGTTTACGGAGCAGAACCGGGATCTGTTGATCTCGGTGCCGCTCATCGTGGTCTTCAGTCTTTTCATGGCGCTGCTCGCGAACCAGAAATTTAAGGGGCGTGCCATCGTGCGCCTGATTTTCTTCCTGCCGATCATCTTAGGGATCGAGGTCGTCACTTCGATGCTTACGATGACGACCGGGACGGAAAGCCTTGACACCGGCAGCCAGCTGGTTTCCGGAAGCTACATCACGATTTTCCTCGTGCGCGTGCTTGATGTGCCGATGCGGGTGCTTTACCCGATCATCACTTACATTGAAAATATCTTCACGCTGATCTCGCAGGCCGGTGTGCAGACGCTCGTTTACTTAACGGCATTACAGTCCATCAGCCCAAGCATGTACGAGGTAGCAAAGATGGAGGGTGCGACGGCATATGAGACCTTCTGGAAGGTTACGATCCCTTCCATCATGCACATTACACTTTTTGTAATTGTATACACGATTGTGCAGCTGTTTATTGCATCCCCGGTAGCGGAGGAGGTATATGCCTTTGCGTTTAAGCAGAATAAGATCGGCATCAGTTCAGCACTTTCGGTTGTCTATATTTTTAACGTGCTGATCGTGCTCGGACTTGTAATGCTGTTGCTGCGAAAGGTGGTGAAGAAGAATGAAAAATGATGATAGGGATGCGTCTTTGGCATTGTACCTGTTTAAGAAAAGGTCGAAGAAGGTCGTGTTAAATATTATTACGACCGTGCTGATTTTGGGGCTTTGTTTTACCATTATCCTGCCGCTGTTAAACCTTGTCCCGGTGGTGTTCTCCTCCATCGAGGAGCTTGGCAACCCGAATGTGATCTGGCTGCCGCTTGAGAAATCGATTGTCAGCTTTAAGGCGGCGCTCCGCTTCATCCTGCCGAACGGGATCATGACGATGGCGAAGTCCGTGCTTTACGCAGCGGGTATCATGCTGGTCCAGATTTTCTTCTCCGCGATGGTAGGTTACGCGCTCGCACGGGTGAATTTCTGGGGCAGGAATGTCGTGTTTTTCATGGTCATCCTGGTATTCCTTTTGCCGAGGCAGTCATTACTTTTGTCACAGTATATCTTCTTTAACCATTTTGATGTGCTCGGCATCATGGATATTTTTACAAAAGCAGGGGAGGTCAACCTGATCAATAACCCTATCGTGCTTGTGATCCTGGCGGTTTTTGGGTTCGGTGTGAACCAGGCGCTGTTCATTTTCCTGTTCAGCCAGTTCTTTAAGAATATCCCGAAGGAGCTGGAAGAAGCGGCGCTGATTGACGGCTGCGGGTTCTACAAGACTTATTTCCGGATCATGGTCCCGAACGCGGTACCGATCATCTCGACGGTGGCGATTTTGTCGTTCGTGTGGAATTACGGTGATACTTACTATACGAACTATTTCAGCCCGAATGCCGGATTCTTAAGTACGCTGCTCTCGACGACGTTCAGTTCCGCGAACAAGGATTATGTCATGAATGCGGTGCGGACGTGGTACGATGTCCCGCTTGTGCCGGATATGGCATTTGATGCGGTAAAACAGGCGGGCGTGCTGGTTTATCTGATCCCGCTGTTGATTGTTTACCTGATCGGGCAGAGGAAACTTGTGGAGAATTTGGAGAACTCCGGGTTGGTCGGCTAGGAAAATACCGGACGGGGGAATCAACGGAAGGAATGGATGGTGCAGGGCATGGTTGGTTTTGGAACCCATGCCCGCCATCAGGGCGCGGTGGGGTTGTTTTTAAAGTCTGTCCGGTATCCATGGCGGATTTTAGGAAACATGCCCAACCGTGTTTTCCTTATATTCGGTGATTAAAAATCGCCGAATATATAGCCCCTTTTGGGGGATGCGCATAATTTACCCCCAAAGAGTTCATCCGATCGGGATAATGGTTTTAAGGGCGTTTCCCCAGATGGATTTTTGACGCTCTGGAATGGATGGTTGATATGAAAAAAAGAAAGTTTGCAGGTCGGTGGCCTGCGGCGCTGCTTCGCGGTTTGTTTTTGGTGCTGGCCGGGGCGGGGATTTCAGGGTGCGGGAAGGCAGGGGAGGTGGATGGTACCCCAACCCCTGTCCCTACGGTTTCCTTACAGGATACGCCCACACCGGAAGCCACACCAGAGGTGACACCGGAAGTAACGGCAGTGCCGGATCCGACAGGAGAAGATGGTATGGCAAAAAATTATGATACAATGAAGGTTGATGTGGCAACAACCTACCAGACGATGGAGACGTTTGGCACAAGCGGCGCGTGGTGGTCGCAGTATGTCGGCGGCTTCACGAAAGACCCTTACGGGAATGGCGTGGCGACGCGCGATGC
>CAYMGZ010000480.1:0-2484 GCA_964390095.1 uncultured Lachnospiraceae bacterium
CCCGGTATTTTCTGCGCCTATGTCATCCCAAGTGGTGTCAATGTAAAACCACTCATCCCCTATTTTGACTGCATTCCAGGCATGCTCACCCCCGTCTGCCCTACCTGTGATATAAACATTTTCAATGCCGCACACGATACAAAGCAACTGAAAGGCTTTAGCATAGCCCTCACACACTGCCGCATTTCTCCCGCAAAATACCCCTACAACAGAGTGTGCCCATAAGGCATCCTCCGGCTGGCCATTTGCTTTTCTGGCATATTCCACATCGTTGACCAGCATATCATGGATCACACGGATCCTTTCGTATGGATCCTCCTTCTCCATTGCCGCATTTACATATTTCTTCTGGCCATCTATGAATAATCTTTCATCCCTTTGGCGCGCTTCCCTTGTGTAATATTCCTTACTCAACAAAATATAAAGCGTATTGTCATCCGCACTGTAACCGGGGTAGAGCCAAAAATATTCCGGAAAATCATTGCGTATACAGTAGTATACCGCCCCCGCCTCCCTCGCGGTCAGACCAAACTCTTTAAAATTTACACTACTTACCGGCACGGTTTCGTTTGTTGTCGTATAATCATGGTTATTATAAGCATTTTTTCGAAAATCCAAGATTGCCGCCCAACACGCATCGTAAAATTTTTTTAAATTCCCTGTCAAATGGGCGTAACCATATCGGTACGTCGTCACTTCCGCCGGAAGATCCCCTTCTGCTTCCGGCTCGGCCTGCGCAAGTGAAAAGAACGATGTATTCCCATAGACCGGGATATCGTCCGGTATTTCCTCCGCAGAAATTTCCTGCTCGTCATAGATCATATCCCCGGTCGGGTAAACAATATCCTCCGCGGAATATGATGTGATCCCCGCCCCTACAACATCCGCCCCCGGCGAAAACTGCCCTGCGTTATCTGTCCCCGCAAAGGCCATGGCCGGGAATTCCCCAAACACAACGGAAAGCACCAATAAAAATGCGGCCAGCCCCTTCCATTTCACGCGCCCCCGCACATCCGTTCTGCTACATTTTAATTTTGACTGATCTTTTCTGCTCATCCTTGCACTTTCCTCGCTTTCTTTTCCACATCCGACAACCACAAACCAAGTAGCCAATCATTTTTTCTTTTCACCCTAAAAAAGGTGGCATGATCCCTTATCTACTATATCGGTACTTTTTCCTTCCAACTTTATGCCACTCCATAAATTTCCCCTGTGTTTTTGCCAGCAAAAGCCCGAAATGGTGATACCCTAAAAAAACCTGTATCCCAAAATCCCCCCAAAAAATACAGGAGCAAGGATGATGCCCTGCTCCCTTCGCCGCTTCCAAAAAAACCTACCCAAGCAGGGTAAGTACACCGTCCGTGTTGTGGTTTGCCTGGGCAAGGATTGCTTCCACTGCCTGCCCAACCGCGTGCCACGCCCCTTTTTCACTCCTGACCGAAAGTTCCTCCAATCCCATCCTCCTGACGGAAAGGCGCGGCTGCGCAATATGGATACAATCCTTCGCGTCCGAGCTGCACTGATATGATATAGTTACAGCAATGCCCACCGAGAATGTGACCATCGAGGAAATCTTCACGTCTTTCAGTTTTTCCACCTTAACGGTTCGTTTTTCCTTGCCGAGCACTTTGCGGAACGATATCTTTTTCGTGCACGGCCTTAGCTTCCGCAACATGTTTCTGCCTTACCTTTGCCCCAACAGCGAAAGAACGTTCTGCTGATCTTGATTGGCTTGCGCCAAGATGGACTCACCCACCTGCCCTAGGATGTTCAAGCGTGAGAAACGTACCATCTCATCCGCAATATCCGTATCACGAATTCTAGATTCCGTTGCGGTAGTGTTTTCTATAATGTTATTTTCATTGTCTATGATATGTTCCAAGCGATTCTGCTGTGCGCCGAACGTGCTACGGATACCTGTTACCTGCTTTAACGCATTTTCCATGCAATCCAAGGCTTTTAAGGAATCCTCCTCGGTCAATACGCTCAGACCGTTCATACCGAGAATCCTTGAGTTCATGGGACTCAAGATAAGGTTCAAACCATCGCCGCTCTCAGCTCCCGACTGAATCCATAGCAATTCCGGGAACTCAAGTTTTAAAGGACTCAGGTTTTCCGGCGTTGATTTGTCTGTGGTGATGACAATATTCTCAATATTCTTGTCCGCAGCAAGACTTACAATACCGTAATCAAAAGATACCGGCTTGTCGCGTTTCGTAATATCATAATATAAGCTAAATCCCAAATCCTTGCGGTTTGTGTTTTCTCCGAGATTCGTATCCAGCGAAGCGTTATAGTATGGCCACTCGTGTATCTCGTCATAAAATCCGATTGAGAGACTGTCCGGCTTTCCATCCTCCGGAAAGGCAATCTTCTCGGAGAAGGGAAGGGCGTTGTCCACATCGACAATCGAAAAATCCTGCGGTATTTTGTCCGTATAAATATAATTTGAAGATGAGCCTGTTATCAGACCGGAATCGTTTT
>CAYMGZ010000481.1:0-2473 GCA_964390095.1 uncultured Lachnospiraceae bacterium
ATGGAACAGCGGAACAAGCCATATTTTATGATTCCGCAAGCGGGAAGAAAATTGCGGAGCGCTCTTTTTGGGGGCTGCATTTATCCATCCCGGTCAACGATATTTTTGCGGATGCAAAACATTATATTTTTTCGCTCAATGCGGATGGGAGTATGCTGGCCGTGAGTTTCCATAACGGGGGCTTGTATATTCTGGATCGTGATAACCCGGACAATGACCTGATATTGTATGAGGAATCGGAGTATACCCGTTTTTCCGGCGGGTTTTGTGAAAAATATTTTGCCTTTACCGCGGAAAAGGGCGATGGGGTACAATTCGGGGTAGTGGATGTGCAAAAAGCTGCCTATGCCGCAAGCCTTTCCGCCAAGGACAGGATGTTATTGCAGGTGGATGAGGATGGGATTTTCCTTGCAAAACTTGGGTTGTTGGTGCAAATTGCCCCGGATTCCCTAAAAGAAATCGAACTTGCCCACACGGAGGGGGTAAAAATCACCACATTTTGCGTGGGGGAGGAATATGCGCTGGTTGCAACGGAAAATAGCGATTATGCTTTTTATGACCGCGGGGGAAATAAAATTTCCAAGGGAAATTTGACACAAAATTGTGAATTTGCATTGCTTACCAAGGATCATGCGCTGCTTGCAAACCGAAATGAGACATCCATGCGTCTTTTAAAATTGGAAAACCATGAACAGGCACTGCTTTTGGCATATGATGCCAGATATCCGCATGATGAGGCGCGGGTGAGTGCGGATAAAAGCCGGGTGATGCTTTTTAGCTATCAGGGTTTCCGGATTTATGATATGCAGGGGAATCTTTTGGCGGAGGCTTCCCTGCCAGATGCAGCGTCCATCTATGACCAGCAATTCCGGCGCACAAAAGATGGTTCCTATCTGGAGGTGATTTGGTATGACGGGATGCGGCGTTACTACAGTGTAACAGATGGTATGCTGATGAAGGAAGAATCCGGGGAAGTACCGGATAAGGATCTGTATGAAGAATTCCATACAAAAGATTACCGCGTGGAATCTTCGTTGCATGCCGCGCCAAAAGTATACGGGCGAACTTCGGGGCAGCTGTTGAAGACGTTGGAATCGGATGATTATCTGACCTATGTGACACAAGTTGGGGAGTATTTGGTGACAGAATATGTGGCAACCACTGGGGGGCGCTATGGGTTGCTTTTGGACAGGAACTTGGAAACGGTGGCATATTTACCGGGGCTATGTGATGTTTTGGAAAAGGATATGTCAGAAACAGTTTTCGTATTTGATTGCGAAGGCGGGAATTTGCGGCAATGCCGCTTATATTCCCTCCAGGAGTTAATTGCTCTTGGGGAGACATACAAAAAACAATGAGAGGAGGGTTTCAAAAAATGAAATCTATTAAGCGTGGTATAGCAACGTTCCTGGCAGCGCTGCTGCTCATACCAAATGTGCCAGTGCACGCAGGTGCAGAATCCTTGGACGGTGGAGGGGGTGCACCGGATATCGTACAGTATAATACCGGGAATGGTATTTGTACGGTGATGGAAGCCACGGCAGCAGATTTGCCGAAAGAGCCGGAATTGCCGGTGGAGGGCGCGGATTCCGTGACAGGGAGTGCGGTTGATGCGGATGGCGAAGGAGCCGGTGGCGCGGATCCTGCGGAAGATGGCGAAAATGTCATGGATGGTGGGGATACTGCCGCAGGATTCTTTGCCGAAGATGGAAGCTACACCATCCCGATCCCGGAAGTTGACCCGTTTTTCCCATATGAGGTGCAGTTTACGTATAACGGGAATGTTACAAATGAATGGTTCATGACACCTGGGGATTCGGTGGAAATTGGCGGGCATACATTCTATGTGTCGGCGGAATTTACCGGAACGGTAGTCACACAGATGAGCATGGAAGTGGCAGGGGATATTGTGACAGTATATCCGGTGGAAAAGGAATTCCCGGAACAGGGCGCAGCAGGGTATTCGTTGCTGCCATTGGAGGAGAAATCCCTACAGATTGATCTGGAAGCGTATACGCCAATGGAACTTTCGATGGTGAAGATTGCGACAATTTTTGCCGGGGAGACGGAATTTACGGATACGAATAAAATCATATGGAGTTATTCCTCAAATGGGGATGATTTTACGGTCAGTACATCGGGCGGTACCGTGGATATGAGGAATTATAGTTCCTATCAAATGATTGTGGGAAATGATGATCAGTTAGATGCATCGAACACACGCTACATTATTTGGGTAGACAAAATATCCATGGATGATTGGCTGGTTGCGGATTTCTATACGCAAAATTATAGAGAGCGCGCACAGATTGTTCCGTGGAATCCATCCGATGCTTCGTATTATGATTCGTCTTATGTTTCAGAAGATAGAATCCGATTTCTGACTTGGGTTCCGGATCTTGGGAATGAGGACAATAGCCTGCGTTATACAGGGATAAAAGATTCGGCTGGTATATATGTTGGGCTGAAGCTG
>CAYMGZ010000482.1:0-2471 GCA_964390095.1 uncultured Lachnospiraceae bacterium
ACGCGGGGGGCGACTACGCAAATACACAATGCGCCCGCGTCTATACCGAATACCGGAAACGCTTAGAATCGAACAACGGCGTTGATTTTGACGATATCCTGTTTAAGACCGTCGAACTTTTCCGGACACAGCCGGAAGCGCTCTCCTACTACCAGCGCCGCTTCCGCTATATTATGGTGGATGAGTACCAGGACACCAACACCGCGCAGTTTAAACTCGTCAGTCTTTTGGCAAACTTTGAAAACGAATCCGGCAAGATCGAGCACAACCTTTGCGTTGTCGGGGATGACGACCAGTCCATCTACAAATTCCGGGGCGCAAACATCCGCAACATCCTTGATTTTGAGCAAACATATCCGGAAGCTACCGTGATTAAACTGGAACAAAACTACCGCTCGACCGAAAATATCCTTGACGCTGCAAACGCCGTGATCCGCAACAACCTCGGCCGCAAGGACAAGGAACTATGGACCGCCAACGGCAAGGGCAGCCCCGTTGTCTTCACGCAATTTGAAACCGATTATGATGAGGCGGACGCGGTCGTCTCCGACATTGCCCAGAGAATGCGTGATGAGCCGGATGCCTCCTACCGCGATTTTGCCGTCCTCTTCCGCACGAACGCCCAATCCCGTGTTTTTGAGGAAAAATTGATCCTGCGCGGCATCCCGTACAAAATCATCGGCAACATCAATTTCTACCAGCGAAAGGAAATCAAAGACATCCTTGCCTATTTAAAAACCATTGACGGAGGTCTGGATTCCATCGCAGTAAAGCGCATTATCAACGTGCCAAAGCGCGGCATCGGGCTGACCACCATCGACCGCATCGATGCCTACGCACAGGAGGCCGGGATCAGCTTTTACACCGCCCTGCTCCATGCAGATGAAATTCCCGGCATCGGGCGCGCCGTGGCAAAGCTTACCTCCTTTGTTGCCATGATCGAAAGCTTAAAGAGCAAACTTACGGCTGCGGGCTATGGGCTGAGCAGCCTTGTGGACGAGCTACTTGACGCAACCGGATATTTAAAGGAAATTGAGGAAACCGAGGACGAGACGACCGCCGCCGACCGCACTGCAAACATCGATGAACTGATCAGCAAGCTTGCCGCTTACGAAGAAAACGCATCGGAAGAACCGACGCTTACGGGATTCCTTGCGGAAGTTGCCCTTGTCGCCGATGTGGACAACCTGACCGAGGACAGCAATTTTGTCGTCCTTATGACGCTGCATTCCGCAAAAGGCCTTGAATTCCCGCATGTTTACCTGTGCGGCATGGAGGAAGGGGTCTTTCCTGGTTACATGTCAATCAACGCCCAAAACCCGGAACTTGAGATTGAGGAGGAACGCAGGCTGTGCTATGTCGGCATCACGCGCGCGATGAAAGACCTTTCCCTCTCCGCCGCCCATGTGCGCATGGTGCGCGGCGAGGCGCAGTTCAACCGCACATCGCGCTTTATTGACGAAATCCCCCGCTATCTGCTAAATTTCAGGGGCAGCGGCGGGCGCGCCTCCCTCCTTCCAAAAAATTCCTTTCCCGAAAGCCCCCTGCGAGGCGCAAAGCCTTCCTACGGGCAGGCTGAGCGGACATCCCCATCTTCCGGGGGCAGCTACAGGCAAGGTGCGCGCTATCCCCTTTCCGACACGGAATTTGACCGGCCGCAGCGGGCGCAGGTTCTGTCCGCACCGCAAAGCCGCCCCGTCCGCCAGTTTGACAGCGCGAACCTCGCCCCGCTTGACTACGGTATCGGGGATACCGTACAACATATAAAATTTGGCACCGGGCTTGTTACCAATGTTGTCAAAGGCGGGAAGGATTACGAAATTACGGTCGATTTTCCGGGTGTCGGAACAAAAAAAATGCTCGCGGGGTTTGCAAAATTAAAAAAAATCTAAACTTCCAAAAAAAAGCATGGTAAATTCAAGAAGGACATGATATAATATGGAAGAAGGCAAAGTAGCATTCCCTGCCTTGCCCGAGCATACGTATCTTTACAAAGAGAGAAAGGATGTGTTTTTATGTGCAATAACTCAAACAAGTTAGAATCCCTGCTTGCAAGCTCCAAAATCAGCGACATGCTCGCGGAGTCAAAGCTTGGCGAACTGATCAAGAAAAAGGAAGACCCGATTGAGGAAAAGAAACATACGGTGGTCTTCGTACTCGCGGTCATCGGTGCAATCGCAGCCATTGCGGCAATCGCTTATGCCGTATACCGCTATGTGACACCGGATTATATGGATGAGTTCGATGACGATTTCGACGATGATCTGGATGAGGATCTGGATTTTGATGCGACGGAAGAAAAGACAGAAGATACAGAGAAATCAGAGGAATAAGATGATACCAGGCACAGTGCGGTGGGGAAACCTTTGCCACACTGTGTTTTTATGCGCGGACCCATACAAAAATCGGACAGGAGGCTAATCATTGGTTGATTAGCCCCCATATCCACTGCCTCAAACCACTTGTTGGAG
>CAYMGZ010000483.1:0-2462 GCA_964390095.1 uncultured Lachnospiraceae bacterium
TCCCAATGTCCGGGGAGGGAATTTCCGTTCGCAGGCTCCCGGAAGTTCCCTCCGGCACTGTCCGGTGGGATGCTGTTTTTAAGTTCCGCATCCCACCTCCCAGCCCCAATGTCCGGGGAGGGAATTTCCGTTCGCAGGCTCCCGGAAGTTCCCTCCGGTTCTGTCCGGTGGGATGCTGTTTTTAAGTTCCGTTTGCGCCTGTCATACGATTTCCAGCTTCTTTTCCTCCCCTGCTTTCAGGCGGACTTCCCACACTTTTCCCCGATAGACGAATTTCGTGTCAACATCCGCCTTCGCCCGCACCGTGCACATTGTCAATTCCCCGTTTTCCCAAACCAAATCCACTTCCGCACCGCCGCGCACACACAGCCCGCGCACGCTGCCGGATGCGAATTCCCTCGGGACGGCCGGAAGCAGTACCACACGCTCACCCGTGCTCTGCACGAGCATTTCGGCGATCCCTGCTGCCCCGCCAAAATTCCCGTCAATCTGGAACGGCGGGTGGTTGTCAAACATATTCGGCAGGGTTGAGCGCTCGTAGAGTGCGAGCAGGTTTTCATATGCTTTTTCGCCGTCCCAGAGCTTCGCGTAATGGTTGATGATCCACGCACGGCTCCAGCCGGTATGCCCGCCTCCGTGCGAAAGCCTGCCCTCTAGCGTCACGCGCGCGGCCTTTGCCAATTCCGGTGTCCCGTCCACCGTGATCTGGCAGGACGGGTGCAGCCCATATAGATGCGAAATGTGCCGGTGCCCCGGCTCCGCTTCCTCATACTCCTTATCCCACTCCAAAATCTGCCCTTTGCTTCCGATCTGCGTCGGCACAAGCCGGTCGCGCGCCGATGCAAACTGCCCTGTCAGCTCATCCTCAATTGCAAGGATGTTTGCCGCTTTTATACACTGCGTAAACAAATCGCGCAAAATCTGGTTGTCCATCGTCACCCCCATCCCGTTCGCACCACGCACACCGCTAGGCAGGATGTAGGTATTTTCCGGCGAGACGGACGGGCAGGTTTTCAGGTAGCCGTCATGTTCGATCATAAAATCAAGGAAAAACAGCGCCGCCTCCCGCATGACCGGGTAATACTCGCGCAAAAACCCTTCATCCTTCGTGTACTCGTAATGTGTCCAAAGATGCGTGCACAGCCACGCCGCGCCCATCACCCAGTATGAGCCCGGCACCCAGAGATCCTGCACGGCGGTATCGCCCCAGATATCCGTGTTGTGGTGCGCCACAAAGCCGCGGCAGCCGTACATTTTGCGCGCCGTCTCCCGCCCGTTCGGAAGCATCCGCTTTAGATGGTCAAACAGCGGCGTATGGCACTCGGAAAGATTGCAATTCTCCGCGACCCAGTAATTCATCTCCGTGTTGATGTTAATGGTATATTTGCAATCCCAAGGTCCTAACATATCCTTGTTCCAAAGGCCCTGTAAGGTGGCCGGCAGGGTTCCCGGACGGCTGCAGGCAATCATTAAGTAACGCCCGAAATTAAAATACAACTCCGTCAGCCCGAAATCTTCGCGCCGGACCTCTTTTAAGCGCTCGTCCGTCGGAATCCGGCCGAATGCCGCGTCCCCTTGCAATTCAAGCTTAACACGGTCAAAAAGGCTTTTGTAATCTGCGATATGGCGCTCCTTCAATTCCGCGAAGGAATACCGCGTGGCATCTTCCAATTTTTTCCACACACTCTCTTTTAAATTCCAATAACGAAACGTCGTACCCGCCGAGAATAACAATGTGATCTCCCTTGCGTTCCGGATGATGAGACGCTCACCAACCACCCCGCAGCTCCCCCCTACGACACGCCCACGCAGCATCATATTCAGGTCAAGCCCATCCCCACCAAGCTTCGCACCCAGCATGATGGTATCATCCGCATACTTGCCGGTATAATCATAAAATTTATGGCGTGTTAAAAGTGGGGTTAAATTCATGCCCGCCGGATCATCCGTCTCAAAATGCATGACAATCACATCATCGGCAGCGGTCGCAAATATTTCACGTTTATGTGCATATCCTTTCACCTTAAACATAACGGTATGTACTGCATCCGCAAGTTCAAGCTCGCGGCGGTAGTCCGTCACCTCGCCGGAAATCCCTGAAAAATACAGTTGGATATCGCCGAGTGTCTGGTACGGGCGCTGCCCCTGCGGCGTACCGGAAAGGGCATTGACCATCAGTTCCTCCGCTTCCGGGATTTGTCCGTTTATGATGTATTCCCGGATTTTTGGCAGATTTTTTAACGCGTCCGGGTTATTGCGGTCCATCGGGCCGCCGTACCAGACACTGTCCTCATTGACTTGCAGATGCTCCTCCCCCACCCCTCCGAAAATCATCGCGCCAAGCCTGCCGTTACCGATGGGCAGCGCCTCGTTCCAGTCCGTGGCCGGTGCGGTATACCATAATTTTGTATTCATTTTAAGTTTCTCCATTTCTATTTTCCCTTTTCAAGCGTGTTCCTGCT
>CAYMGZ010000484.1:0-2461 GCA_964390095.1 uncultured Lachnospiraceae bacterium
TGACAGAATGGAGTACTGGGAATGAGGGTAATTTGGGCGAAAGATTCTCCGGACATGAGCCGGAAGGCGGCCAACTTCATTTCCGCGCTGGTGATCTTAAAGCCGGACAGTGTCCTGGGGCTTGCGACGGGTGCAACGCCGGTCGGTATTTACGCGCAGCTGGTGGAGTGGTATCAAAAAGGGGACCTGGATTTTTCGGGGGTAGCAACCGTCAATCTCGATGAATATTTTGGGCTTTCCCCGTCGGATGGTCAGAGTTACCATTTTTTCATGGAACAAAACTTTTTTTCCAAAGTGAACCTGCGCCCGGACCGGCATTTCCTCCCGGACGGGATGAACCCGGACAGCGCTGCGGAATGCGCGCGGTATGAGGCGCTGATCGCCTCGCTTGGCGGGATTGACTTACAATTGCTGGGGCTTGGGCACAACGGGCACATTGGCTTTAACGAGCCGGCACAAGATTTTGCGGGGTGCGTGCACCTGGTCAGCCTGACGGAGCGGACAATTGAGGCGAACAAGCGGTTTTTCCCCTCCGCGGGGGCGGTCCCGCGGCAGGCGTATACAATGGGCGTAAAGACAATTTTGCGCGCAAAAAAGATTTTGCTTGCGGTGAGCGGTGAGGATAAGGCGGAGGCATTGTACAAGGCGGTAAAAGGGCCGATCACCCCGAAGGTGCCGGGCTCCGTGCTGCAGCTGCACCCGGACGTTGTGGTTGTGGCGGATGAGGCGGCGGGGAGGCTTTTGCAGGGAAACGGGCATGTGTAGGGGGAGGGGCGGCAGGCTGCGGCCGTTTTTTGAAATTTTAATTGACACGCCATGAGGCCGTAACTATAATATAGCTATTGGGAACATAAAATCTAAATGGACGAAGAAAGAGCGAAGGGAGAACATACTATGAAAGCTTACAAGGATATGGGCCGGGATGAACTCTTATCACTGAAAGCAAGTCTAAAAGAGCAATTTAAGACCGAGGAGGCGAAAGGGCTTTCCCTGAACATGGCACGCGGCAAGCCAGGCGCGACACAGCTTGCGATTTCGATGCCGATGCTTGACGAGATCAATTCCGGGTCGGACATGACAACCCTGCTTGGGAATGATACAAGGAACTATGGCGACTGGGACGGGATCGGTGAATGCCGGCAGCTGATGGCCGACATGATGGAGGTCAAGAAGGCCAATGTTGTTGTGTGTGGGAATTCCAGCCTGAATATCATGTATGATACCGTCATCCGCTCGATGGTGATGGGGGTGAATGGTTCCACACCGTGGTGTAAACTGGACCATGTAAAGTTTTTGTGTCCGGTTCCCGGGTACGACAGGCATTTTAAAATCACGGAGACGTTTGGGATCGAGATGATCCCGGTGCCGCTTGGGGAAGACGGCCCGGATATGGACATGGTTGAGGAATATGTGAACCATGATGCGGCAGTCAAGGGGATCTGGTGTGTTCCAAAATATTCCAACCCGACCGGGATCACGTACTCGGACGAGGTCGTGCACCGTTTTGCGAACCTTTCGCCTGCGGCAGAAGATTTCCGGATTTTCTGGGACAACGCATACTGCATCCACCATCTTTACGAGGATATCCAGGATAAGATCCCGAATATCTTGGAGGAGTGCGAGAAAGCGGGTAACCCGGACATGGTCTATATTTTTGCTTCCACCTCAAAGATCAGTTTCCCGGGTTCCGGCGTATCGGCGATTGCGACTTCGCTTGCCAACATGGAATATATTAAAAAATTTATGACCGCACAGATCATCGGGCATGACAAGATCAACCAGCTGCGCCATGCGCGGTTCTTTAAGAACATTGACGGGCTGAACGCGCACATGAAGAAACATGCCGAGCTGATACGCCCGAAGTTTGAGGCGGTGCTTACGGTTTTGGAGGAGGAGCTTGCAGGGCTTGGGATCGGAACCTGGACGAAGCCGCGCGGCGGGTACTTCATTTCCTTTGAATCGCTGCCGGGCTGCGCAAAGGCGGTTGTGGCAAAGTGCAAGGAACTGGGGCTTGTCTTAACCGGGGCAGGTGCCACCTACCCATATGGCAAGGACCCGCAGGATTCCAACATCCGCATTGCACCGACCTTCCCGACACCAGAGGAGATGTACGAGGCGGCAAAGATGTTCGCGCTCTGCGTGAAGATGGTCTCGGTCGATCATTTCCTGGAGAAAACCGATGCCGCTCATTAACAAGATCATGAAAAAGCTTCCGAGGAAGCAGGTGCTTCCGGGGGAATTAGAGCCTGCGCGCCGTTTTAAGGAGCCGCTTGTGGTGCCGAGGGAACAGCAGCTTTCGGAGGACGGGAAGGATGAGAATGGCGAGTACCCGGTCCTTGAGCGCGAAATTTTGCCGGAACGTATCATTTGCCCGGATTGCGGGGGGATTACACTGGAAGGGCTTGATTATTGTGATAAATGTGGCGGGGAACTCCGGTGAGCCGCGCAGGGATGGTAGATT
>CAYMGZ010000485.1:0-2458 GCA_964390095.1 uncultured Lachnospiraceae bacterium
TATAAAATTTTTGTTTCAAATCAAAAAAGTAGTTGACTTTATCCGGCTGACGCGTTATAATAGCACCAGTTTCAAAAAGAAAGAAACCGATGAGCAAGAGAAGTAGGTAAGGAAAACCATCCCAGAGAGCCGCAGTTGGTGTGATGCGGCATGGACAGAACTTATTGAATGGACTTGTGAGGGCAGCCTGAAACCGGAAGGGGAGTAGGCGCTGACGGGTTCCCTGACCGTTATCAGCGGGGTGCATATGTTGGTATGTGGTTGAGTGGATGGCAACTCTGTACGGAGTTACATCAAATTGGGTGGTAACGCAGGAGCGAAACGGCTTTTGTCCCTATAACAGGGGCAAGGGGCGTTTTTTTTATGCGCAGGGGCGTGAATGGAATATAGTTGCTGGCACAACACACGCCCCACGCAGCGAGTAGGGGTGAAAAATCCCCCTACTTGATTGCGCAGGCCTGTGCAGGGGAAGTGTGCCGCTAAAGCGGCGCATGAACCGCGCGGCGGGCAGGGCGAAAAACATTCTCCTGCCCGGTTGCACGGGTATCCAAAGGGGGTTGTGCAAAAATAGAAGGAGGGAGACATGGCATTTCCGGAATATGGGCAGTTAAAACAATATGAAAAAGATTATAATCTGATCCCTGTCAGCTGTGAGATTTACGCGGATGTGACCACACCGATCACGCTGTTGCGCAAGCTTTCGCAGGTGGATGACCATTTTTATCTGCTTGAGAGTGTGGAGGGCGGCAAACAGTGGGGGCGGTATTCGTTCCTCGGCTTCGCACCGCTTTTGCAGCTGACCTGCTGCGGGGATAGGGTCACGGTAAAGAGCGGCGCGATCGAGACGGTTATAAAGATAGGGGATACGGATGCAGGCGAAGGCATCCACAGCCACCATACGGGCATGGATGTCCTGCGCGGTTACCTGAAAAAATATAAGTCACCAAGGATTGAGGGGATGCCATCCTTTACCGGCGGTTTTGTTGGGTATTTCTCCTATGGACTGATTGGGCAGATGGAACCAAAACTTGCCTTAAAGCGCAGCGAATTCCCGGAATACGACCTGATGATGTTTGATAAGGTCATCGCTTATGATCATTTAAAGCAAAAGATTATCGTGATTGCCAATTACGCGGCAAAGGACGGCGAAAAAGGCTACCATGCGGCGGAGTTGGAGCTTGGGAAAATGGTGCAGCTGATTGTGCAGGAGCAAAAACTTCCGAAAGAAAAAACGCCGAGAGCGCCCGTCTTTACCTGCAACCTGAGCAAGGAAGAGTATTGCGCGATGGTGGAGCGGACGAAGCAATATATTTTTGAGGGTGACATTTTCCAGGGGGTGATCTCAAGGAAATTCACCGCCGAATACGATGGCAGCCTGCTTGGTGCCTACCGTGTCCTGCGCACGACCAACCCGTCCCCGTACATGTATTTTATCCAGAGCGGTGACATACAGATTGCAGGCACCTCGCCGGAGACGATGGTAAAATTACATGACGGGAAGCTGACGACCTTCCCGGTTGCCGGAACCCGCCCGCGCGGGGAAAGCCAGGCGGAGGATGAGGCGCTTGAGGCGGAACTGATGGCGGACGAAAAAGAACGCGCCGAGCACAATATGTTGGTTGACCTTGCGCGCAATGATATTGGGAAGCTTGCGGAATATGGTTCCGTGAAGGTGGAGGAATATATGCAGATCCACCGTTTTTCCAAGGTCATGCACATTGCCTCGGTGGTGACGGGGCAGATACAGGCGGGCAGGGATGGCTGTGACACGGTGGCGGCGCTGCTCCCGGCGGGAACGCTTTCCGGCGCGCCAAAATTCCGTGCATGCGAGATCATCAATGAGCTGGAGCCTGAGGCGCGCGGCGTATATGGCGGGGCCATCGGCTATCTGGATTTTTCGGGTAACCTTGACGTTTGCATTGCCATCCGGACTGCCGTCAAGAAAGGAAACCGGGTCAGCGTGCAGGCAGGGGCAGGGATTGTCGCGGACAGCGTGCCGGAAAAGGAATACCAGGAATGCGCGAACAAGGCGGGCGCGGTGATGGAGGCAATCATGAGGGCAAGTGAGGTGGATGGCTGATGATATTGTTGATTGATAATTATGACAGTTTTTCCTATAATCTCGTGCAATATATCGGGGCAATCTGTAAGAAAAAGCCCGGGGATGGGCGGTACACGGTGAAGGTAATACGCAACGATGCGCATACCGTGGCGCAAATTGAGGCGATGGCCCCGGATGCCATCATTCTCTCGCCGGGTCCCGGCAGGCCGGACGCGGCGGGGGTGTGCGAGGAGGTACTTGCAACACTTTCAAAAACCATCCCCACCCTTGGCGTATGCCTTGGGCATCAGGCAATTTGCGAGGTGTTCGGCGCGAAGATCACTTACGCAAAGCAACTGATGCATGGGAAGCAGAGTACGGTAAAACTTGACGTAACCTGCGGGTTGTTCCGCGGCC
>CAYMGZ010000486.1:0-2453 GCA_964390095.1 uncultured Lachnospiraceae bacterium
CCTTGAGTGGGATGATTGTACGGAAGATATCGCCTTCTGTAAATTCCGGTTCTGCATTGGAGTACAGTCTTGTATATTTGTAAGTGTTTCTCATTCCTGATCCGAGCTCGTCAGCGAGTCCGATTTCACGAAATACTTTTGATATAGGTGGATTCAGGCTTCTCCCATATTTTCCGGTTTATATAACTGTCAAATTATATTTGATAAAATAATTCTTGCATAAAATATGGTTTTATGCTATCCTAAAAAGGGGAAGGCGGTGGCAGTATATGGCAGGATCTTAAAAGTTTAAAAGTACATAGGGATTTTTATAATTTCAATAATTTCATACTACACAACGCCAGAATTTACCGTACTGCACTGGTCAAGCGCATATGGCTGGCGTTATGTAGCCGGGTTACTCGAAAATTTTAACTGTTAAGCAGTATAAATTATGGGAGACAAAAAAATGATTCGGTACATGACAAAAAAGAAACGGTTAACCGTTTCCGTAATCCTTTTAATGATCGCAAGCAGCGTGGGGGGAACTTTGTTTTCCCTTGTCATGAGCGCGCTGGTTGACTGTGTTTCCGGGCAGCAGGACCGGCTGCTTCCCACCTTTTTGTACAGTTTGCTTTTTGTTGTCGTTTACTGTCTGCTGCGGGGCGGGTATTGCTATGCAGAAGCTTATATGATTGCGGAAACGAGGAAAAACCTAAAAAACGACTTGTTTGAGCATATCTACCTCCAAAACATGGAAGATTTTGAAGCCCAGAGCAGTGCGGGGTATATCAATGAACTGAGCAATAATGTAACGATTATGGAAGATACCTATTTCCGCAATATCATAAGCACGGGGCAAATGCTGGTGGCCTTTTTGTCCTCCTCATTGATCACCATCCTCGTGCAGCCCGTCATGCTCCTTGTGATGTTGGCCTTAGGCTTTCTCATGCTCGCCACGACAAGGCTCACGACCAGGCCGCTTGAGAGGAGCATGAAAGAGTATAGCGGGAAACTTTCAGAGTATACGGATGAGATCAAAGATGATTTTTCCGGGTTTGGCATCGTCCATTTATTCCACACGCTGGATGCGGTCGTGAAGAAACACGGGGCAAAAAATACCGAGGTGGAATCGGCAAAGAGGAAAAGTGAAAATTGCAGGATGATCTGCGGATGCTTAGGGGAGTTTGTCGGTTTGCTTTCCACGGTGTTGGTTATGGCGGCGGCGGCTTATTTTGCGGGGAAAGGGATGTTTTCCTCCGGGATGATCGTTGCGTTTGGAAGCCTGATCGGACAGGTGGTATCCCCGATCACAAGCATCCCGAACGTGGTCGCGAATTTCCATGCCGCAAAGCCGGTCAAGGAGCAGTTTGAAAAAATATTGGGAAGGGAAAAAATGCAGGATGCATCCGGTGGGGCACTCCCGGAAGGGGATATTACCTTGGAAGGTGTTACATACGGGTATGGTGAGAAGAAGGTGCTGCGGGATTGCAATTACCGCTTTGAGAAAGGGAAGCATTATGTGCTGTTAGGCAGCAGCGGCGCGGGAAAGAGTTCCCTGCTGAATTTGTTGGCGGGGGTTTACCAGAATTATACCGGGAAAATTGCCGTGAAGGGTGTCGATATCAAACATGTGAGCCGTAAAAACATGTCGGATGCCGTCACGATGGTAAAGCAGGACACTTTTTTGTTTAATGACACGATATACAATAATATCACCCTGTTTGGGGAAGGGTATTCGGAGCAGGAGATTTCCGGCGTTCTTGAGCGGACGGGCTTAAAAAAACTGGTTGCCTCGCTGCCGGAGGGGCTTGCGGCCATGGTACAGGAAAACGGCAACAATTTTTCCGGCGGGGAAAAACAGCGGATTGGCCTGGCGCGCGCGCTTTTGCGCAATAGCCCGGTACTGCTTTTGGATGAATTTACCGCGAACCTTGACCCTGCCATCGCCAGGGAGCTGGAAGATAATATTTTAAAACGGAAAGATAAAACCATTATCACCGTGACCCATGAGCAGACAAAAGAAAAATTAGGGAAATATGACGAAGTGGTTGTGTTAAAAGATGGGAAGCTGGAAAAGGGCGCGTGACTTTTAGGACCTTGAGGAGTTGTTATTTCCCGCTTTTGTGCGAAAAAGACGCATGGTTCACATTTGTTGTTCCATGCGTCTTTTTGCCGCTATTTTTATGTTGGGTCATTTCCCGGCTTACGCCAACGGTATAACCTTGCCACAAGTTCCTTTCCTTCGTCAAGTAATTAACGAAAGAACACATGAAGCAGTTTGTTGTCCACTCCCATATCGTCAATTCGGACAAATTACCATGCTTAATTTTATAAATAATATACAAAAACAACAAACAAACATTGTTAATTTTTAATAAAAACGTTTTTATATATTGCAATCCCGTCAAAATGATGATATATTAAAGGCGTAAAAACGTTTTTCTAAGAAAAAGTGCACAAAGGCTGCCGGG
>CAYMGZ010000487.1:0-2452 GCA_964390095.1 uncultured Lachnospiraceae bacterium
AAATAGACCGCCCCCCGGTGAACATCATACTCCGTGGGATCTACAAGCCAATCCCCCATGATCTTTTCCGCAAACGGGTTAAAACCATGGAAAATCTCATTGGGAACCTCCGCCCTCCAAACACTTTCTTCCGTTTTTTTCCAGTTTGAAACAACTTCCGACCCTTTGATCACGGCATGTTCCCCTTCCGCCGCCTGGTACGTAATCCGGATTTCATCGTTGATCCCGCCGTTCGCCGGCTTTACCCACTCGCGGTACACTCCCCCCTGGACAATGACGGTATCCCCCGCCAGCGCCACTGCCGCCGCGCGGCCAATGGTCAAAAACGGGGTTCCTTCGCTCCCGTCCTGCCTGTCCGAACCATTTTTTGCAACATGGTAAACTTTCATCTTATTGCCTCCTGCATCTTTAATCTGACACTTGTATGTATCCTTGACATTATGGAAATATATGCTGCCCGGTGTCTGTTCCACTTCCCATGCATCCTATATCCCCAACGTGTACGGGAATATATTACATTATTCCCATGATATTTTCAAAGCTGAAATTTGGATGTACCGAATTTTATACCTTTGCTGCTGATGAAACCACGCTCCTGTGGCTGCCTTCCGTTTCCGGGTACAGCATACCAGATTTTATACCCTTGCCGCCGATAAAATCCCTGCCAACATGGCTTCTTACAAAAAACGGAAGCTTCCCATATCCGGTCTGTTTCCCCCTACGGATACCCGGGATTTTCCGGCTCCCGAAAATCAAAGCACAATTGCCCCCCTGCTTTCCCCTCAAAGCCCAAATAGGTGCTGAACCCCAGCATATATACCGCCATCGCCATCGCACCCCTCTCTTCGCCCGTGGCATCCGCCATCTCCCGCAACCCTTTTAAAACCGTATCCTCCGGCACCGAAATCCCCTCGCCGCCGTTGACCACCTTCTCAATCACCTCCGGCAGAACCATGCACATTTGGTAAAACGCATCTTCCTCCCCCGTCACTAACGCATAAAACCGGTCAAGGCTCACCCGCCGGATCCTCCGGTGCGAAACTTTATTTTTATCAACGGTCGTCTCCCATTTTATATTCTGGGAGCGCTGCGCAATCGCCTCCACAAGGAAACAGGCACAGTCGTCATCCGAAAGCAATTGGTTCTGCATTTTAATGTAAGTCTTGCCCGCCGATGCGGAATTCATTGTATTGTGCTTATTTTTCATCTCCACATAAATATGGCGCACGACATCGCCATCCGGAAGCCGGATTCCACCCTCCCTGCGGTAGATCACGTCCCACCCCCCTTCCTTCCCGTTTTCCGGGACATGGCAGCCTGCGATATACTGGAAAATCCTCTGGTGGAAATACCCGATGTCATTATTGTTCGCCTTATCCCTCTGCCGGAAGATCTCATTGCCCACAATCTCCTCCCAAGTGGAACGGTAAACGGTTTTATCAAAAATCAGTTTAACCGGGTCAATGATATTTTTATTAAACCGCTTCACATCAAAAGACTCCAGTTTCTCCCCATATTTTTCGATGGTCGCCCTCACATGCTTTGTAAAATCTTCTTCCGATATAAATTTCAAACCCCATCCATCCATCACTGCCCCTGCCCTAATGCCTCATATATTTTTTTTGCCACCTCATACGCCAGATTGACGGGAACCGCGTTCCCCACCTGCTTATATTGCGACATCACGCCCCCGCAGAATTCCCATTCGTCCGGAAAACTCTGGCAGCGCGCATTTTCCCGCACCGTGAACGGCCTTGCCTCAAGCGGGTGGCAGCGCTCCGTCTGTTTCTGGGACGGCGAGGTCAGCACCGCCAGCGAAGGCTCATCCATGCTCATCCGCCGCAAAATCCCCGTCCTGCCGCCCTCCATGTTCCAACAGCTTTTCATGTAGGTCCTGGCAATTTCCGGGTCAATATCCCTCCAATATCCCCCCGGCGGTACCAGTTCAAAAATCTTCTTTTTATTCTCCCCGTATGGCACCCCGATGCTCTCCGGGACATTTTGCAGCACATCCCTTAAGACGGGCTTATATTTATGTTTTTTCGGGAAGGAATACTTCACCTTTCCCACCAGATCCTTGCGGATCCCAACCGTAATCAGGCGCTCCCTCTTCTGCGCCACGCCGTAATCCCACGCATTTAACACTTCCTTTTGGATCCGGTAGCCGGCCTTCTTAAAAATCTCCAGCATCGTACTGTATGTCTTCCCGTTGTCGTGCGTCAGCAACCCTTTTACATTTTCAAACAGGAACATCTTTGGCTGCAGCTTTTCCAAAAAGACCGCATAATGATAAAACAAAGTCCCCCTCGCATCCTCCAACCCCAGCCTTTTCCCGGCATACGAAAAAGCCTGGCACGGTGCCCCGCCGGAAAGCAGGCTAAGCTCCCCCTTCTTTACCGAAAAAAGTTTTTCCAGATCTTTGTCGGACACATTCGCAATATCATCACAGATC
>CAYMGZ010000488.1:0-2445 GCA_964390095.1 uncultured Lachnospiraceae bacterium
ATCCAAAAGCCCCTTATCCACAAAATTATTAAAGAAATTCATTTCCTCCGGCGCGTGCCCAAGGACATAGCCAATCACATATTTCAACATCGCCTCCGCAAGCATCATGTCATCCTTTAAATCCGCGAATGCAATCTCCGGCTCGATCATCCAGAATTCTGCCGCGTGCCTTGTCGTGTTGGAATTTTCTGCGCGGAAGGTCGGACCGAATGTGTAAATGTTTTTAAATGCCATCGCGTAAGTCTCGCCGTTTAACTGTCCGCTCACTGTGAGGTTCGTCGGTTTATTGAAGAAATCCTGCGAATAGTCCACCGTGCCGTCCGCATTCTTCGGAAGGTTTGCAAGGTCAAGCGTCGTCACCTGGAACATCTCACCCGCGCCCTCACAGTCGCTGCCCGTGATGATTGGCGTGTGCACGTAGACGAAATCCCTTTCTTGAAAGAATTTATGGATCGCATAGGCAATCAGCGAGCGCACGCGGAACACCGCCTGAAAGGTGTTCGTGCGCGGGCGCAGGTGCGTGATTGTGCGCAGGTATTCCATTGTGTGGCGCTTTTTCTGGAGCGGGTAATCCGGCGTGGACGCGCCCTCCACAGAAACCTCCTTCGCCTGAATCTCAAACGGCTGTTTTGCACCCGGTGTCGCGACGAGTTCGCCCGTCACAACAACCGCCGAGCCAACATTGATCTTTGTAAGTTCCGGGAAATTCGCGAGCTTATCCGCATAAACGACCTGCAGCGCCTCAAAAAACGTGCCGTCGTTCAATGTGATAAACCCGAAAGTTTTCGAATCGCGGTTGCTGCGCACCCATCCGCCGACCGTGATTTCCTTTTCAATATATTTTTCTTTTTCGCGATATAACTCGCGAACTGAAACCAAATCCATTTTTTTACAACCTTTCTGATTTAAAGTTCCGTATGTGCCCGGAACAGCACCAACGACCGGGGAAAGGAATTTCTGTCCGCATGGCTCCCATAAATTCCTTTCCGGCGCTGTTCCGGGCACATACTGATTTTAAGTTCCGTAAAATCCCTCCCCGTACCCAATGACCGGGGAAACGGTTTTCTGTCCGCATAGCTCCCAGAAAATCGTTTCCGGGTACTATCCGGGATTTTACTGATTTAAGTCCCGTAAAATCCCTGCTGTTTTACATCTTCTCAAATACCGGCATATAGTCGATCGGTGCTGCCACATGGACGGTCTGCCCGCCCTCGTAAATGCTGCCGTCGCTTGTCAGTTTCCATGTCCCCGCCGGGAGGTATACGTCCCTCTCGAACTGGTTGAGCTGAAAAATCGGCGCTGCAAGATAGCGGCTCCCGAACATATACTGATCCTGCAGTTCCCAGCAGGCCTGATCCTCCGGGAACTCGTAGAACATCGCGCGGATTAACGGTGAGCCGTTCTTTGATGCTTCCTTGTACAAATCCCTGATATAGTCATGCATTGAAATCCGGATGTCATAATACTTCTTCATGATTTTATAATTGTCCTCACCGTAGCTCCAAAGCTCATTTGGCTGGCCGGTATGCAGGTATCCGCCGCCCCAGTCGCGGTCATCCAATGCCGGGATATCGTAAGGACCCCTGTCACCGTGCATGCGGAACACCGCGGAATATACGGCAAACTGGTACCAGCGGATCAGAAGCTGCCTGAAATCCGGGTCATTCACGTCGTCGGTCATAAAGCCGCCGATATCCGTCGTCCACCACGCGATCCCCGCAAGCCCCATGTTCAGGCCGCACTGGAGCTGGTCATAAAATGCCTCGAACGTGCTCGGCACATCCCCCGACCAGACAACATTGCCGTACTTCTGGCTGCCCGCCCACGCGCAGCGCAGGAGGTTGACCACATTGCCATCCCCCAGATCCTTCATCTTATCATAGAAGATGCGGCTGTACATCTGCGGGTACATATTGCTGCACTCGAGTGCAGGTGCATCCATGTAGCGGTAATTCTCAAAATCATAAACCCCGTAATCCGGCTCGGAATTGTCGAGCCAGAACGCGTCGATGCCAAGATCATAATAATTTCGCTTGCAGACTTCCCATACATACTCCCTTGTCTCTGGGTTGAACGGGTCGATTTCCACACAGTCGCCCTGATAGTCGTAGGTCTGCGCCGCGCCGCGCTCGGTCTTGATGAGAAGGCCCTTTTCCATCATCGGGTAGAAATTCTCGCTCTTGCGGTCCACGGAAGGCCATACCGACACGATCACCTTGATCCCCATCGAATGCAGCTCGTCCACCATCGCCTTCGGGTCCGGCCAGTAAGTCGCGTCAAACTTCCAATCCCCCTGCACCGTCCAATGGAAGAAATCGATCACGATCAAATCAATCTTGATACCTTCCTTCTGGTATTGGCGGGCAACCGAGAGCACCTCATCCTGTGTGCGGTAGCGCAGCTTGCACTGCCACAGCCCCATGCGGTCCTCCGGGAACATCGGCG
>CAYMGZ010000489.1:0-2439 GCA_964390095.1 uncultured Lachnospiraceae bacterium
ATATAATTGTACTTTTTCCATTTAATACAAATTTATATTCTTCAAATATTTTGTAGCCAAACAGTGACAGTTCTTTTATCTGCATCCTAAAAAACCTCCCTACTTCTTCTCCTCCACCTTCCCGACTGCCGTGTCAAGCTCCGCCAAAAATGCCGCCCATTTCCCTTCCTGTTCGGCAAAATATTTCGGGCAGACCTGGTCACCTAAGTCGGAATGGCGCAACACGGCATCTTTTGTCAGCCCGTAGGTCTTGCAAAGGTAGGTGGTCAGTTTTAGCAGGCTGTTGTAGGTTTTGGCGGATGGCTCACCGTCCGTTCCCGAATGGCAGAAAGTGATTGCGATGGTATCCTCGTTGCGCACACCGGAAGCGCAGGCAATCTCATCCGTCGGGATGCATTGCACGATCTCACCGTCAAGCCCGATGATGAAATGGCAGCTTTCCGCCGTCTTTGAGGTGCTGTTATTCTTTAAACCCTCATAGTAATTCCGGTTTTCCACTGCACTGCTGCCAGCATTGGCAACGTAATGGATCACGATCCCCTTGACTTCTTTTAAGGAATTCTGCGGTCTTGTATAGCTGTTTGGTGTCAAAAAAAGTTCCGTGATGTCAAGTTCCTGCTTCATTGACGGTTTGGCCGGGGTATCAGGCCCGCCCTTAAAAAAGAGGTTCCTTACTACCTTTATCAGGCCAATGAGCAAAACAAGCACAATAAGAAGCGCCAGAAGTGCCACCACTGCAAGTTTTAAATAAGCATAGAGTTTTTTCCGTCTTTTCCATTCTTCCTTTGACAATACCTTTGCCATAACCGCCTTCTCCATTTCCAATCTGTACCATACAACCACGGCCAAGTGGGGGAATGCCCCATCCCCCTGTAAAACCCATGTTCCGTCCAAGCAAAAAACAGGGCTGCTAACGCGCAGGGGCATCCGCCAGCCTTCGCTGGCCGATGCCCCTGCGCAGTGTGCGGGAGAAAAAATCCCCCACGTTATTCTTAATTATCTTCCACGCTGTAATTCGGGGCTTCCTTTGTAATATGGATATCATGTGGATGGCTCTCGCGCAGTGCGGCGGATGTAATCTTGACAAAACGCCCGGTTTCCTTGAGCGTCTCGATATCCTTCGCACCGCAGTAGCCCATGCCTGCGCGCAGGCCGCCCATCAGCTGGAAGATGGTATCCTCCACATTGCCCTTGTAGGCAACGCGGCCTTCCACGCCCTCCGGAACAAGTTTCTTCGCGTTCGTCTGGAAATACCGGTCCTTGCTGCCATTTTCCATCGCCGCGATGGAACCCATGCCACGGTATACCTTGTATTTCCGGCCCTGGAAGAGTTCAAAGGTTCCCGGGCTCTCCTCACAGCCTGCGAAAATGCTGCCCATCATGCAGACATTTGCACCCGCTGCGATTGCCTTGGCGATATCGCCCGAATATTTGATGCCGCCGTCCGCAATGATCGGGATGCCATATTCCTTCGCCACGCAGTAAGCGTCCATGACCGCCGTGATCTGCGGTACGCCAATCCCTGCCACGATGCGGGTCGTGCAGATGGAACCCGGCCCGATCCCGACTTTGACACAGTCAACACCGGCCTCGATCAATGCCTTTGTCGCCTCGCCCGTCGCCACATTGCCCGCGATGATCTGTAACTCTGGATATGCCTCGCGCACCATTTTTACCACGCGCAGCACATTGGCGGAATGCCCGTGTGCCGTGTCAATGACAATCGCGTCCACATGGGATTTCACAAGCGCCGCCACGCGGTCAAGGATGTTGGCAGTCACGCCGACCGCCGCCGCGCACAGAAGCCTTCCCTGCTCATCCTTTGCGGCAAGCGGGTACTTGATGGCTTTCTCAATGTCCTTGATGGTGATAAGCCCTTTTAAATTTCCATCGCCGTCCACGATCGGAAGCTTTTCTTTGCGTGCGCTCGCAAGGATTTTCTTTGCCTCCTCAAGCGTGATGCCCTCGCGCGCCGTCACCAGCCCCTCGCTTGTCATGGATTCCTTAATTTTTTTTGTGAAATCGGTTTCAAATTTCAGGTCGCGGTTCGTGATGATGCCGACCAGCTTCCTGCCCTCGGTGATCGGAACACCGGAAATGCGGTATTTCCCCATCAGCTCGTCCGCGTCTTTTAATGTATGTTCCGGAGTCAGGGAAAACGGATCCGTGATGACACCATTTTCCGAACGTTTTACTTTATCAACTTCCTCTGCCTGTTCCTCAATCGACATGTTTTTATGGATCACGCCGATCCCGCCCTGCCTTGCCATCGCAATTGCCATGCGGTGTTCCGTGACCGTGTCCATGCCCGCGCTCATCAGCGGGATGTTTAATTTGATTTTCTTTGTCAGACTAGTCGATAACTCAACCTCGTTCGGAATCACCTCGGAGTATGCCGGTACGAGCAGCACATCATCAAAGGTAATGCCTTCACCAATA
>CAYMGZ010000490.1:0-2428 GCA_964390095.1 uncultured Lachnospiraceae bacterium
GGAAGCAATTTTTTGGGGGATTATCAGGTAGGGGATATCATCTATGTAAATAATTTTGTGATGCGGGGGGAAGTACAGGTGGTTGGTTTTCTGGAGGAAGGCTTAAGCGTCTATTGCCTTGGCAGAATGACACCGATGGACCGCTTCCTTGTATTCCCGATGCTAAACATCAACGATGAGCCGGAGACGGCGGAGGAAAGGGGATTGTTCCGCAATTTGTACTATGAAAAAAATAACGGGGAATTTTATTCGGATGTCGATGAGAATGATATCCAGGATGTTGTGACAGCGGAATGTGAAAGGCTTGGGATTGCAGGGGGATATATTGTTTGTGGCGCGGACAACCAACCGGCGGCAAACCTTGGGATGGGGCTTGACACGATTGTAAGGATCATCCGGTATTTTGCGGCAGGGCTGAGTTTTTTTTCCGTTTTGATTTTATTTCTTTACATGAGGATGAAAATAAAGAGAAATGAAAAATATTATGCAATTTTACTGATCAATGGCTTTTCGGAAGGCAATATCGCCGCAATGATCGCTGCGGAGATTGTGTTTATTTTAAGCCTGTCCTGTATGCTTGGTATTTTGTGTGGAACATATCTTTGCAGGGTTGTGCTCCGTGGATACCAGACGGGCAGTTTTGGAATTGTTTCCATGTATCTTGCAAGCGGCATTCTTGTGATTTTTTTATCCATACTTCAATATAGGAAAATTGATTTGAGTGTACACCTTAGTAAGGGGGAAAGTGAATGATGCTGATAGAATTGCGATCCATTTTTATGGCTTATGGGAGAAAAAAAGAAAAGGAAATATTAAAGGGGCTGGATTTTAAAGCGGACCGTGGGGAACTTTTGGCCGTGATGGGGAAAAGCGGCTGTGGAAAATCTACTTTGCTGGCAATTCTGGGCGGGCTGACAAGACCTTTAGCAGGGGAATATTATTACGATAGCAGGCTGCTCGATGTACAGAATAAAAAGACAATGGGAATTTTTCGCAAGGGGAACATCAGTTTTATTTTGCAGGATTTTGCGTTACTGCCAGAGCGGACGGCAATGCAGAATGTGGAGCTGGCATTGAGGACAAGGGGCATGGCGGCAAGAGATCGGAAAAAACTTGCCATGCAGTATCTGGAGGAACTTGGTATCGGGGAAAAAGCACAAAGTTATCCGGGGCAAATGTCCGGCGGTGAAAAACAGCGCGTTGCGATTGCGCGTGCATTGGTCAGCCGTCCTGGGGTGATCCTGGCCGATGAACCGACAGGGGCGTTGGATGAAGGAAATTCAAAAATAATTATGGAGATTTTAAAGAAGATTGCCAGGGAAGGAACAACGGTTGTATTAGTGACACATGATCCGGATGTGGCAAAATGCTGCGACAGGGTCGTGTGTATATCGGATGGGAAATTATTGGAAGGGCAGGGTGGCTTTTAAGTGGGCAGACGGCGCGTATTTTATGTGATTCTTGCCGTTGCGGCGGTGGGAATGTTTTTATCCCTTCGTTTTTCAGAGTATTTTTACCGCCTGTATCTGATGAACTCTTATGGCGGGGAGGCGCTGGATGATCATACGATTTATTTTTGTGTCGAAGATTTGGAGCTTGATGATATTGATTTGGGGGAACTGCAAAAAGGTGGGATTATCCGGAATGCGACTTTACTTGCACATGCGCCGGTTACTGGTTCGGAATATTGTGTATTATACACGGATGGGAAAAAAGACATTTTTGGCGGAGAATATTTTTTTGGATGGGATTTTGTTTCCGGGGACATTGGCTGCGTTATGGGCGAGAATGCCGCGGCAAACCATGATGGCCTGACAGCATATTTAAAAAGCGGAAACTATCCGATTCTTGCGGTTTTAAAGAAAAGTTTCCCGGAGGGCATCAATAGCGCCGTGTTTTACACGGATAGTTCTTTGGATACCGTACCGGCGGGGGAAATATTGGCGGTGGCTTCAAAGGAAAAATCAGAAGCAGATGCTTCCTATAAAAGACTGGAAGAATATATGGGGAGTATGGGGATGGGTTTGAAGCGGATTACGTTCAATGTTGTTACATTCCAAAATTTTCTGGATTATAATAGCGGGTTTCTTCTGGCGATGGGAGGATATGCCTTTCTTCTGTTTGCAATACATTCCCTTCTTTTCTGGTATTGGGAACAATATAGGAAACCTTGGCGCAAAGTGATGTGGCTTTTTGGGGTGCAAAATCTGGGGTGCCGCATCTTGCTGCAGTTTTTGGGGCTGCTGATCGCAGCAGATTTGTTCGGCGGAATGATTTATTGCGTGTCAACAGAAAAAATGTATTTTTGGTGGAACGTAGTTTGGGCAGGAATGATGGCAGTTTTTGGAATCCAAATATTGGCGGTTTTGTGCGGGAGCCTGTTTGGTATTATCGGGCAAAAATGGAATCCGCGTGCCTGACGGGGGTC
>CAYMGZ010000491.1:0-2424 GCA_964390095.1 uncultured Lachnospiraceae bacterium
ATGAACCCGTGTGGGGGTTCATTTTCGAATCTGCTGGTAGGTTGCAATGGCGGTTGCTCCGCGCAGGTTTTGGATTGGGGTGAGAAGGAACGGGCATGTTCCTTTTTGGATTCGCTGGTAGGCTGCAATGACGGTTGCTCCGCGCGGGTTTTGCTGCCGGGGAAAGTTGGATGGTTACGGAAAGGGGAATGGGAGATTTCCATGGGCAGGGGTGTTCGTGGAAATTTTTTTGTGTGCAGGGGATTTTTGGAAGTTTCCTGTGGAAGGAAAGGGATGTCTTGATGTGGTGGGTATGGGATATTTGCGGTGGGATTGTTGGTCGTTGGTGAGGAAGGTGGTTTTTGCGCGGTGTGGATTGGATTCTACTGTGCAGGAAATGGGGGAGGTTGATTCGTATGACATTACAGGATTTGTTAAAGGAAGTGGAAGTGGAGCGGGTATCGGGGGATACCGGCATGGAAATTTCGGATATTGTCTATGATTCCCGGAAGGTGGTACCCGGCTGTATTTTTGTGGCGCTTTCCGGCGTGAGGAATGACGGGCACGATTACCTTGGCGCGGCCGTGAAAGATGGTGCGGTGGCGGTTGTCGTGGAAAATGAGGAAAAGACGGCGGGCTGGGAACAAGCGGACGGATCTTTGGAAGCGCAGAAAACATCCGATGAGGGCGGGAACATCCCTGTTCATGCCGCGGGCAAAAACCGGGCCACGGCCATCCATGTGAAGGAAACACGCAAGGCACTTGCTTACCTTTCTGCCGCCTACTTTGGGCATCCGGAGAAAAAGCTTACGACCATCGGTATCACAGGCACAAAGGGAAAGACAACTACCGCATATATGGTCTATTCCGTATTGACACATGCAGGCATCAAAACAGGGTTGATTGGTACGATCGAGACATTGATCGGCACGGAACACATCGCCTCGGACAACACAACGCCGATTTCCTATCTGTTGTACCAATATTTTGACCGCATGGTAAAAGCGGGCTGCACCTGCGTTGTCATGGAAGTTTCCTCACAGGGGCTGATGCAGTACCGGGTCGGCGGTGTATTATTTGATTATGCGGTGCTGATGAACATTGAGCCGGACCACATCGGGCCGGGCGAGCATGCGAGCTTTGAAGAATATATGGCATGCAAGGGGCTGCTTTTTCGGCAGTGTAAGATGGCACTTGTCAATGCGGATGACACACACTGGCAGACCGTGCTTTCCGGTGCCACCTGCCCGGTAAAAAAATTTGGGATTGCGGACGGCGGATGCAGCCAGACAGCAACGGATGCCTGCCGCAAAGGGAAAATAGAAGGGGAACGTAGCTCCCAAAACGCAACCGGATCAAATCCCGGCTTCGGCGCTGACTACGCCCTGCGCGCCGAAAATGTGCGCCTGCATGCCGGGAAGGGCGGGCTTTGTGTTGCCTACCACCTTGCCGGGGAGGCGGATTTTGATGTACAGGTGAATATTCCGGGAAAATTCACGGTCTACAATTCCATGACTGCCGCCGCCATCTGCCTTGAGCTTGGCATCGCGCCAGCCATCATAAAGGAAGCGCTCCTAAATGCCAAAGTGCGCGGGCGTGTCGAGCCCGTGCCGATTTCGGAACATTTTACCGTCATGGTGGACTATGCACACAATGCGATGAGCCTAAAGAGCTTGTTGACCACCATCCGCGAATATAATCCAAAGCGCCTCATCTGCCTCTTTGGCTGCGGCGGCAACCGCTCCCGCGACCGTAGGTTTGAGATGGGGGAGATCTCTTCGCGTTATGCCGACCTTACGGTTGTGACCACCGACAACCCGCGCTATGAAAAGCCGGAGGATATTATTGCGGACATTATTACCGGGGTGAAAAAGGCGGACGGGGAATATATTGCGATCCCGGACCGGCAGGAAGCCATCCGCTATTGTATTAAAAATGCACAGGAAGGCGATATTATTATCATTGCAGGGAAGGGACATGAGGATTATCAGGAAATCTGCGGGGTGAAGCACCATATGGATGACCGGGAGATGGTGCTTAAGTGCAAGGGGGAGGCAATGTGATGGTTGCAGATAGCAGGAAAACATATAACGTATGGATCTGCGGAGCAATGCACAAAAGCAGGTTACAAGGTAAGCTATATTTTTATAAGATTCAATATGTTATGTAACAAGCGGCAGAAAGGGAGGTAAATAATGTCAGACATTCAATTCAAAATCACAGAAGAACTGGGGGTGCTTTCCGAAAGTGCAAAAGGCTGGACAAAGGAGATCAATCTTGTTTCATGGAATGGTGCAGCGCCCAAATATGATATCAGGGATTGGGCACCGGAGCATGAGAAGATGGGGAAGGGGGTTACGCTGACGAAGGAGGAAGCGAAGAAGTTGGGGGAGATTCTTGCGGGGTTGGCGGAAGAATAAAAAAATAAAAAGAAAAAACGGCAGG
>CAYMGZ010000492.1:0-2424 GCA_964390095.1 uncultured Lachnospiraceae bacterium
TTGGGTCGCTTATCCGGGCATTTTGTGCCGCATCCTTTTGTGCCACGTTTTCCTGCATGGCATCCGGTTTTTCTTTTTCACCCATTTTTCTTTCTCCTTCCTTATCGTACTGCGGCGGGGGTGCCCTGTCTTGTTTTTCTTTCAAAGAAACCTCCGCTGAAATATAGTCATGGGTTAGCATACGCATTTCTGCCGTTTTTACCGCAAAGGATAAGAAAGAACATTTATTTTTTTGCGGAAAGGGAGTAATATTTTGTCGTGGGGAGTTATTTTTGGGGGGATTTTAGATAATCTTATGCTATAAGGAAAGATACGGCGGACTGCGCAGATATGGAGGGGTATTATGAATCATGCCGAAACCAAAAATTTATTATTTGCCCGGTTTTTCGGGGTTTCGTCCATGCTGAAAAAATCGGAGCCGCTCGGCGAGCTGCCATCCACAAAACAGGCTTGCCAGAATTTCCTTAAAATGGCACGGCCTTCCGCGCTGGAATCTCTTCTTGTCGGCCTGACTGATCTGCATGAATATTTTAAACCTTTCCTTTTGCTTCGGCGACGGGCTTGACATTGCCGCCTCCGCGCTGGTCGGCCAGAACCTTGGCTCACACCGCCCGGATCTTTCGATTATTTACGGCAAGGTCGGGCAGCGTATTTCCTTTGTCTGCTCCTCCTTCCTCTTCCTGCTTTTTATTACCGGGCGGCATGGGTTGGTCTGGCTGTTCTCAAAGGAGGCTGACATCATTGCGCTTGGCGGCACGATCATGGTCATTATGGCGTTTTCCACGAATTTCCAGGCTTCACAGGTTGTCTTAAACGGCTGCCTGCGCGGTGCGGGGGATTCTGCGTTTGTCGCCGTGACCTCCATGGTAAGCATTGCCATCATCCGCCCGCTCCTGACGTATGTGCTTTGCTATCCTTTGGGGTTTGGGCTTGCCGGGGCATGGTTTTCGCTGATTGTTGACCAGGGGTTCCGTTTCTTGGCAAGCTTTTTCCGCTTTTCGGGCGGGAAATGGACGCGCATCCGGCTGTAAGGCAGGCGGCAACCTTTTTGTCTTTTGCCAACGTACTTTCTGACGAGCGGAATGTGCCCTCTATTTTTCATCCATCCAAAGCGGGATTTTCACCATGCCCCGAGGCTTTTCCCGACCCAGTACACAAACCCAAGCACCCAGCTGCTGACAATCCCGTAAAGGATGACGGGACCCGCAATTGTAAATATTTTACATCCGACACCGAACACCCAGCCCTCCTGCTTGAATTCAATCGCCGGGGCAGCCACGGAGTTTGCGAACCCCGTGATCGGCACGACGGTCCCTGCCCCTGCAAAGCAGGCGAGACGCTGGTACCAGTTTAACCCAGTCAGCAGGACGGACAGCAGGATCAGGGAAAGGGTCGTGTAGGACGCTGCCACTTCTTTCTCAAGATCAAAGGATTGATAGAGATTGGTTAAGCCTTGCCCGAGAACACAGATCAGGCCACCAACCAGATATGCTTTCCATATATTTCCAATCATACTGCGTTTTGGGGTGACTTTTTTTACATATTTGTTGTAGATTTTTTCCCGTTCCTTCGGATCCTGCTCCTGCATGGTTTCCTTTGCGAGGGCTTTGTCCTCCGGTTTCATATTCTGTTGTATTTCTTTTACCTTTTGTTCCGGATCTGCCATGTTGTCCTCCTATCTGAGTACCGCATACGCCCTCCCATCCCCTCTCTCCATGGAGGGCTTTTTGTCCGCCCTGCTCCCAAAAATCCCTCCGGGGGCTGTGCGGGCGTATGCTGTTTCTGAGTACCGCATACGCCCTCCCATCCCCTTCCTTCATGGAGGGCTTTTTGTCCTCCCTGCTCCCAAAAACCCCTCCGGGGGCTGGGCGGGCGTATGCTGTTTTTTAGTTTTGCATACATATTTTTATTTTAGAAATAGGTCGATGACGGCCCCGAGCAGTTTGCCGGTGGCAAAGGTCAGCACAAAGGCAGTCAGCCCGCGATTTAATTTGACACGCCTTGAAAGGATTGGCACGACATTCAATAGCTCTGCCAATGCGATGGAAAGACAGCCGACATATACCCCGGCAAAAAAGCCGAACACCAGCCGCCACACGGCACCTGTGGCGGGCATGGGGAGGGATGGCTCGTACAGGAAACATGCGTTGCCAAGCGCCGCCCCGATAACAACCAAATCCTCGTATAACAACACCAGACGGACGCTTTTTGTGTAAGCTGCCATGCGGCTGACGACCCCGATCATTGTGACAAACGCAAACATCCCTGCCGCCACCAGGGCACCGCTGCATACCCCTATGATAAGTAACAGCCCCTGTGTACACCATTCCCTAAACATCAATTGTCTTCCCCTCCCTGGATGCTGTCTTGATGATTGCGTCATTGACCTCTTTCTCATAAATGCGCAACTGTACTTCAAGCGGT
>CAYMGZ010000493.1:0-2424 GCA_964390095.1 uncultured Lachnospiraceae bacterium
GGTAAAAGAGCCAGCCCTAAAATAACAACTGCGTTTACTATGCCGGCATAGTAAACACCCCAGCTTACAAAATACAATAAGCAACAACCGGCCAAAAGAATTGTAAAGTGGGTCACACACAATTTTTTGCTTTCTTGGTTCCTGAAAATGCATAAGGAAACAATCATTAATACCTGACATATGGAAGCTATTATATCAATTGGTTGTGTAATTGAATCAGCCCTTAATATATCATTTGGTGCAGGATTGGCAAACCAAATAAAATTCGGTATCATAACAATCAGAAATAGCAGCAATCCCCCAATATTAAAACTTAACTTGTACTTTTTTAACAACGAATCATCTCCCAAAAGTTCCACTTCTAACGTAAAGCATTTTTAAAGCAAAGCTGGATTAACATATTTTACCGCCCTTACCGTATCGCAAAGTCAGGTTTTCAATTTGTGATGGTTTCTTTTTGGTAACTATGGCACAATAAAGTGCTTACTTTACATTTCCACTTCACGGATATATTATAATCTTGCAAGCGGGAAAAAGCAAGCCGTAAATAGAATCCGGATATTGAAAAAAGATAAGAAACTATTGTTCCAAACAAGGAGGATGTTATGACACAGACAGAAAGGCTTCTGTTTTTGATCAGCGAGTTGCAAAAGGAAAATGGCGGACTGAATTCAATGGATATCCCGGCACAGGATACAAAGAGGAAGCGCCTGCTGCGCTCCCTGATGAACATCCGCCCCCCGAGGGCAGTTTCAAAAGAGTTTTTGAGGGTACAGGACGCGTATTTGCAGGAGGAATGTGCGGGGAAAGGAGTTGTTTCGTTATCCGGTCTTCCCATGGTGCAGCCGGGGATTTATTTATGGCAGGGTGATATAACCCGCCTGTCGGTGGATGCGGTTGTAAATGCAGCAAATAGCGCCATGCTTGGCTGTTTCGTTCCCTGCCACGGGTGTATTGACAATGCAATTCACTCTGCCGCAGGGGTGGAACTTCGTCTGGAATGTGCCCGCATTATGGAAAGGCAGAAAACAGAAGAACCTGTGGGAAGGGCAAAAATTACGAAAGCCTATAATCTTCCCTGCCGCTATGTCCTTCATACGGTCGGGCCGGTTATTTGCGGGGAAGTTACCGGGGAGGATTGTAACCTGTTATCGGACTGCTACCGTTCCTGTCTGGAACTTGCAACGGCATACCAACTAAGAAGCATTGCTTTTTGCTGCATTTCTACGGGGGAGTTCCATTTCCCGAATGAGGAAGCCGCCATGATAGCAATACGGATAGTGCAGGAATATCAAAGGGAATATCAAAATGGCCTGGAGGTGGTTTTCAATGTGTTCAAAGACTGCGATTACCGGATCTACAAGAGATTGTTGGGATAATATGGAAACCGGGAATTCCATGGAAGCAAAGCATTTTGTGAAAGCAAAACATTCCATGGAAGAAAAACATTCCATGGAAACAAAGCATTCCATGGAAGAAAGGGAATATTCAAAAACAGGGGATTTTTTGATGGAAGAGGATATTGTAAAAGAGGTGAAAAAGCAAATCGAATGTGCGGATGCGATTGTAATCGGCGCGGGGGCGGGACTGTCCACCTCAGCCGGGTTTACCTATTCCGGGAAACGGTTTGAAAGGTATTTCCCGGATTTTATAGAAAAATATGGGTTTAGGGATATGTATTTTGCAGGCTTTTACCCATATGGTACATTGGAAGAATATTGGGCATATTGGAGCCGTTATATTGATATTAACCGCTACCAGGATATGCCAAAAAGCGTTTATCATGATTTGTATCGGCTGGTACAGGAAAAGGATTATTTCGTTTTGACAACGAATGTAGACCACTGTTTCCAAAAGGCAGGCTTTGATAAGAGCAGGCTTTTTTATACACAGGGTGATTATGGGTTATGGCAATGTTCAAAGCCCTGCCACAATAAAACGTATGATAATGAAACCATTGTAAAAAAAATGGTTGCCGAACAGGAAAATATGCGTATCCCTTCCGGTTTGGTTCCTTATTGTCCTGTTTGTGGTGCACCTATGTCAATGAATCTGCGGGCGGACCGTACCTTTGTGGAGGATGACGGCTGGCATGCGGCAGCCGGGCGTTATCAGGATTTTATAGACTGCCATAAAGGGATGAAAATTTTATATCTGGAATTGGGTGTCGGCGGTAACACCCCGGGGATTATTAAATATCCATTTTGGCAGATGACATATGAGAACCCCAATGCTGTTTATATTTGTGTGAATCTGCAAAAAGCCTATATCCCGGCAGAAATTAAGAAGCAATCGATTTGTCTTGCGTATGATATCGGGGATGTTTTGAAGCAACTTTTTGCAAACGGATAGGCAAGGGCTGCAGGTGCAGGCAGGGGAAGGTGTTTTCTTCCCCTGTTTTGTCTGTGTGGGAGAACCAGGATT
>CAYMGZ010000494.1:0-2419 GCA_964390095.1 uncultured Lachnospiraceae bacterium
TGCAATCAACGCGCCGGACTTGTTCGGGAGCCTGATTGCCACCGGGGTCATGGCTCATATTGCGGTGCAGGTGCTCATCAATGTCGCGGTTGTGACCAATACCATCCCCTCCACCGGTATCCCGCTGCCCTTTATCAGTTACGGGGGCAGTTCCCTGCTCGTTTTGATGATGGAGATGGGCATCGTATTAAATGTTTCCGACCGGATCGAGGGCGAAATATAAATCGGCCGTGGCGGATGAAAATTAGCCGTGGCGAAATTGGCCGTGGCCAATGGAAATTGGCCATGCACAGGATCGGGGGAAGCTGCATAAACTATAGCAGATACTTTTTTTGAGGTATGTGCCATGGCTTGTCTTCGGGTTTTGGGCGGTCTCCCGCTTGAGGGTGAAATAAAGATCCAGGGATCAAAGAATGCGGTTCTGCCGATGATGGCAGCGGCGCTTTTGGTAGCAGGGGAAACAAAGTTCGAAAATTGTCCGGATATTGCGGACGTGCGTGCGCTGACGGTATTGTTGGAAAAGCTCGGGGCGGTGGTGAGGCGTGAGGGGGATGCGCTTTTGGTTGATGCGTCAGCGGCGCGCCCCGTATTTTTGGACGCGGACGACATGGCGGACACAAGAGGGTGCATTTTGCTATTAGGGGCGCTCGTGGCGCGTTTCGGGGAGGCAACCCTTTCCCATCCGGGTGGCTGTGTGATTGGGAAACGCCCGGTAGACCTGCATCTTTTTGCACTGCGCCAGCTCGGGGCAGACCTTTCCGGGGAGGAAGTCATCCGCTGCCAAAAAAGCCGTTTAAAAGGGGCGGAAATCGTTTTCCCGATCCCTTCCGTCGGGGCGACCCAGAACGCGCTGCTTGCCGCGGTGCTTGCGGACGGATGGACATGGATCCACAACGCGGCAATGGAGCCGGAAGTCGTGCACCTTTGTAATTTCCTGAATGCGGCGGGGGCAAAGATCACAGGGGCCGGGACCAGGCACCTTGCAATCTGCGGGGTAAAAAAACTTTTCCCCGTAAGCTATGTGGTGCCGCCCGACCGGATTGTTGCAGGGACCTATATGGCGGCGGTACTTGGCGTGGGCGGGCAAGTATGCCTAAAAGGGGCGGATGCCACGGAGCTTTCTGCGGTAATCGGGCCGTTGAGGTATGCCGGCGGGGACATCAGGGTTTTGCCGGGGGGCATACTCGTAAAGAAAAAAGGGCGGCTGCAGGCATTTGATTATATCCGGACACAGCCGTATCCCGCTTTCCCGACCGATATGCAGTCACAATTCCTCGCGCTTTCCTGTGTGGCAGAAGGGGTCAGCATCGTGGAGGAAACCATTTTTGAGGCGCGTTTTGGTGTCGTGCCGGAATTAAGGAAGATGGGGGCACAGATATATGTGGACGAAAACAAAGCGGTGGTTTCCGGGGTTCCCCTCCTTTCCGGGCAAGTCTTAAACGGCACGGACCTGCGGGGGACGGCGGCGCTCGTGATCGCGGCACTGCTTGCAAAGGGCGAGAGCGTTGTATATGGTATGGAGTACCTTTGGCGGGGGTATGAAAATTTTGCGCAGGGCTTACAAGGGCTTGGGGCGGATGTGAGAGAGGAAGGATCATGAGAAAAACATATGTTTATAAACCGGTGAGGAGAAAAAAAAGAAAATTAACCGTCTTCCTCTGCGCCTGCATCACGCTTACGCTTGCGGCCATCGTTTTCATGAAAATATTCGAATTGCGGCATTTTACGGTGGAGGGGGGGACCCGGTATTCGCAGGAGGAAATGAAGCAGCTGCTCATGACAAAGCCAACGGATCAAGTCAGCCTGTTTTTCTGGCTCCGCATGCGCCTTTTCGGGGAGGGGGAGATCCCCTTTGTCGAAAAGGTGGAAGTCACACTGACCGGGCGCAGTTCGGTGGAAGTGACCGTCTATGATAAGCGGATTACCGGCTGCGTGGAACAGATGGGGAGCTATTTGTACTTTGACCGCGAAGGTACCGTCGTGGAGAGCGCAAAACAACGGCTGCCGGACGTTCCGCTTGTGACAGGGCTGAAATTTTCAAAGATTGTACTAAAAGAGAGGATGGTAACCGCAAAAGAGGGGATTTTTGATGTGATCCTCGATTTGGTGCGCCTGATTGAAAAACAACAGCTAAATGTTTCACAGATTGCTTTTGATGCGGATGACGCGGTAACGCTTTATATTGACGGAAATGTGGTCTTCCTTGGGAAAAAAGAGCATTATGACGAGGCGCTGGCGGTGGTAAGGTCCCTGATTGCCGCATCGGGGGAGCGCAAATTTATGTTTGACATGACGGCGTATGAAAACGGAAATAACCGTATTACGGCACAATCCCTTGAACCGGAGCAGGAGCCGGAAACGGGGGAGGGCGGCCCGATTTCTGTCGAACCGACCGGATTGCCGCCGGACGGCTCAGGAT
>CAYMGZ010000495.1:0-2412 GCA_964390095.1 uncultured Lachnospiraceae bacterium
CGGACAGCCGTGCCATGCGGTTTTGCTCATTTCCCCGGCTCAATGCGGCGGTGGAATTTCCATTCCTTCCTGTTCTTTCCTGACAAGACATTCTGACGTTTCCCAAGCTTTTTGAAACGGTTCTTCGTCTTCTCTGACAAAAATGCCCTTGCGATAAGCATATCCTCCGGTGTTGTCAGCTTAATATTGCGGTAATCCCCCTCTGCCAACGCCGCCTGCTTCCCAAGCATACGTTCAACCAACATTGCATCGTCCGTGATCTGGATCATTTTCCCCGGTGTCTCTTTCTGCAATTTCCTATATGCCTCAAATGCTGCCCACAAAACGGAAAAACGGAATACCTGCGGTGTCTGGACCGCATAAAGCGTACTGCGGTCCGGTGTCTCCTGCACAAACCCGGATTTCCCCCGCTTGATCGTATCTTTCACTGGCAGGGCAGGGATCGCGCAGACTTCTTTTTCCGCCATGTGGGCCATCTTCGCAATTAACTTTGGCGTGACAAAAGGCCTCGCGCCGTCATGTACAAGCACATTGGCTTCCCTGCGTCCCTCCTGTTTTAGCCGCTCGCGGATATAACGCATCCCCGCATATACCGAATCACAGCGTTCCTTCCCACCCACAACAATTTTTCTCACCTTGCAAAAACCATATTTCCCGACGATTCTGGTCTTTACATATTCCTCCATTCCCGCGGAAACCACTAAAATAACCTCATCTGCCACACTCTTCTCAAATGCCGCCAGTGTATGGCAGATCACCGGCCGGTTTCCCAATATCTGGTACTGTTTTGCGATATTCCCGCCCATTCGGGTACCGTTTCCCGCCGCCAAAACGAGTGCGTAAATCTTTTCCATCAGCGCTCCCCCATCTTCAAGTTTGGCACGGCATTCAGATCCAGGCCACTGCGCACACCATTTTTGTATTCATAGTACGCTGCCGCGCCGATCATTGCCGCATTGTCCGTGCAAAAAACCGGGGAAGGGCGGTAAAATTTTAACCCGTTCCGCCCACAGGCATCCTCCATCGCTGCCCGCAGCGCGGAATTGGATGCGACACCGCCTGCAAGTGCCACGCTTTCCATATGGTATTCCTTTGCCGCTGCCACCGCCCGCTCCGTCAAAACATCCACGACCGCCTGTTGGAAAGATGCCGCAACATCCGCGCGGTTGACCTCCTCCCCCTTCATCTCGCAGGAATTCAGATAATTCAGCACGGCGGATTTTAAGCCGCTGAAACTGAAATCAAACGGTGCCCCCCCGATCACTGCACGCGGGAACGCAATCGCATGTGGATCCCCTTCCTTTGCGAGCGCATCAACCTTTGGTCCGCCCGGATATCCAAGCCCGACCGCGCGCGCCACTTTATCGTAGGCTTCCCCTGCCGCATCGTCATGCGTGCGCCCGACTACCTCATACACCCCATATTCCTTCACAAGGACAAGATGCGTATGCCCACCGGAAACGACCAGGCACAAAAATGGCGGCTCAAGTTCCGGGTTTTCAATGTAATTCGCAGACACATGCCCTTCTATATGGTGAACCCCGATCAGCGGCTTTTTTGCCGCATATGCAATTGCTTTCGCCTCCGCCACGCCGACCAACAGCGCACCGACCAGCCCCGGCCCGTAGGTCACGGCAACCGCATCGATATCGGCGAGCGCCACGCCCGCCTGCAAAAGCGCCTCCTCGATCACCTGGTTGATCTTCTCGATATGTTTCCTCGACGCAATTTCCGGCACAACCCCCCCATAGAGTGTATGCAGCGCAATCTGCGAGGATATTATATTGGAAAGTACTACCCTCCCGTTTTTTACGACTGCCGCCGCCGTTTCATCGCAGGAAGATTCTACTGCCAGTATCAAAACATCCTTTTCTTTTTCCATGACTTTGCCTCACATCATTGCATGGCATCCGCGTCCGTCAGCTGCCATCCCAATATTTTCCATTTACCAAGACTGTCTTTGCGCAGGATAAATTCCTCATACACCTTAAGATACTGGTTGTCTTCCTTCTCCGTATAGGAAGCAATCACCCTGGAATAATCCTTTCCCTCATCCGACCATGTCACAATATTGCCTGCCTGCTCCACCTGATAGCTTGTAATTGTAAGGTCACGGGCAGCAAAATCCTTGATTTCCTCCTGCAGTTCGGCAAGATGCGTCTCCCGCGGGTTTTCCGCCAACAGTTCGTCATCAAAGAGCCTGCGCATCTGGTCCAATAGCCCGCCAAGCTGTTTTTCCGTGAGTGCTTCATTATAATAGCACTTTAATATCCTGCTATAAAATTTGATGACTTCGCGCGCCGTGACCGGGTAACTGCTGTCCAGATTCTTCTCCAGCAGGTGGTCCACCTCCGTCTTTTCCTTCCCGCCCTCATAGTTATCCGCATTTTTTTGTGCGGAGATGATAAAATA
>CAYMGZ010000496.1:0-2402 GCA_964390095.1 uncultured Lachnospiraceae bacterium
TATCGAAAATAAATTTTCCGAAAAAATTTACGAGAAACTTGAGATGCACATGACGTTGGCGATGGGGGTCTGCTGCATCCCGAAAGGTGAGAATGACGTGGATGCCGCGATTGCGTATGGTATCCAGGCAGCGGAGTCGTTGAAAGGCCGTTATAGCAATGAAATACAATTTTATGATGACAAAATGAGACACCAGTTACAGGAACTGCATGAACGGGAAAGACTATTGGAGACGGTGGATATATCGAAGGATTTTACCGTGTATTACCAGGCGAAGGTGGATATCCGAAACGAGCGCATTGTCGGCGCGGAGGCATTGGTGCGTTTCATGGACCCGACGGAGGACGGGAAAATCCGCACACCGGGCTTTTTTGTGCCGTACTATGAACAGACGGGCAAGATCACGGAGATTGACTTTTTCGTGATGGAATCCGTGTGCAGGATGCTGCGCAGGCGGCTTGACGCAAAACTTCCTGTTGTTCCGGTATCCTGCAATTTCTCAAGGGTTCATTTTGTCAAGGAAGGTTTCCCGGAACGGTTTGAGGAAGTGATCGCACGCTACCGGGTGCCAAAGGAGTACATTGAGGTGGAGATCACGGAGACGCTCGTAGTGGAGGAGCTTTCCCAGCAGCGTGTGAAGGAGACAGTGGACATCCTGCGCCAGAACGGGGTGCGCCTTTCCATCGATGATTTCGGTTCCGGCTATTCCTCGCTCGGTGTGTTTGAGCAGATTCCGGCATCGGTCATCAAGCTTGACCGCTCTTTCCTGCTCAACAACGAGAACCGCATGCGGCAGGTTAAAATCATGCGCAATATCGTCAACCTGGCGCAGGAGCTCGATGCGCAGGTGGTGTGCGAGGGTGTGGAGACACAGGAGGATACGGACCTGATGATGGAGATCGGTGCCTACGTGGCCCAGGGCTACCGCTACTGCAAGCCTGTGCCGGAGGAAGTTTTTGAGAGTATGCTGCGCTGACGAATTTTGGAAGGTTTTCGGCGGACATGTCTGAAAGCAGTATACTTTCCGTGGAAGATGTCTGAAAAACGTGGACAAAGAATGAAAACTATGTTATACTAATAAGAAAAATAATGTGTCCGTGCGGAAATGCTTTTTTGGTCTTTCCGCACGGACACAAAATAATTTTTAAGTGAGGTAGGCTATGCATGAGGTGATTTTTCTGGAGCCGGTCTTTAAGGAAATGATATGGGGCGGAACAAGGCTCCGCGATGATTTTGGCTACAACATCCCCGGGGAAAAAACGGGGGAGTGCTGGGCAGTCAGCGCGCATAAAAACGGGGATTGCCGTATCCGTGGGGGCAGTTTTGACAAAAAGCATCTAAGTGAACTCTGGGAAGAAAAGAGAGAGCTTTTTGGCGGGTTAAAAGGGGAGGTATTCCCGTTACTCATCAAGATCATCGACGCGAAGGAGGACTTAAGTATCCAGGTACACCCAAATGACGCATACGCGAAGGAGCATGAGAACGGTTCGCTCGGGAAGACGGAATGCTGGTACATCCTTGATTGTGACGCGGACGCAAAGATTGTGATCGGGCACCACGCGGCAAACAAGGAGGAACTGCGGGAGATGATTGGGCAGAAACGCTGGGGCGATTTGATCCGCGTGATCCCGGTCAAAAAAGGGGATTTTTTCCAAATTGACCCGGGAACGGTGCATGCGATCAAGGGCGGGACACTGATCCTTGAGACACAGCAAAACAGCGATATCACATACCGCTTATATGACTATGACCGCTTACAGAATGGCAGGCCGCGCGAGCTCCATCTGGAAAAGAGCATCGATGTGATCAAATGCCCGCATAAGGATGTGGCGGCAGAACGCACGAAGGAGCAGGTCGGGGATGCCGTAAAGGAACATCTGGTTTCCTGCAGTTATTATTCGGTGGACAGGCTTTTGGTAAAAGGGGATGCGGATTTTGTGCTGACAGAACCGTTCCGTATTTTCAGTGTAGTTGAGGGCGAGGGTGCGGTCGATGGCAGAAAGCTTACAAAGGGCGACCATTTCCTGCTTCCGGCAGGTTACGGTGCTTACAGGCTTTCCGGTGATATGGGGCTGATCACATCCTGCGCGGTTTCAGGAGGGAAGTAAAGACGTATGGGAGGACTTTTTAATCCGGACAATACCTTTTTCCGGGGGATGTCAAAACTTTGGGATATGCTTTTTGTAAGCATTTTGTGGGCAATCTGCTGCATTCCGGGGTATTTTTTGATCACGCTGATTACAAGCACGTTAAGTGACCCGCTCCAGCTTTTTATTTACATGGCAATCGATGCGCTCTGCATGGTGCCGATCGGCCCGGCAACGGCGGCAATTTACTACGTGTGCATGAAGGTGATCCGCAGGGACCGCGGCTATGTGTTCCATGAGTATGTGCACGCATTT
>CAYMGZ010000497.1:0-2398 GCA_964390095.1 uncultured Lachnospiraceae bacterium
AAGCTATATTTAAAGATGGACCGCGAGTGGGGGCAGGTGCCAAAAGAAGAATATTCCGAGGCAAAATACCAGTCACTGCAATATTATTACAATCACCTGCCAAAGGGGACGGGTGATATTGATTCCATCACTTGGAACGACCTTGACATGGACCAGATTTTCATGACCATGAACAACACCGGATCGGCGGCGGGCGAAGAGTATTTGTTTGCAATGCTGCACCGCCTAAGTTTTTCACAGGAGGAGCTTTCGGAGCGGGACCGCCTGATGGGGCATTTTGCGAAAAACAAGGCAAAACGGCAGGCGCTGCAGGAGCAGTTCATGCGCATGGGCAAGGAGCGCACAATCTCCGTGTACGAATATATCCACCTGCTGCATGTGCTCAAGCGGGAGAGCAACATGCCACATTACGCCAGCGCCTTTTTTATGCTGGCAGCACTTGCCATGATCTTTGTAAATCCCGTGGCAGGGGTAATGTCGGTTGTCGTGGTCGGGATATACAACGCATTTTCGTATTATAAGCGCAAGGGGGAGATTGAAAAATATTTCCGTGTCGTCTCCCACCTGATCCGCATGATGGACGGCATGAAAGTGCTGACAGCACTCCAAGATACGGAAATCGCGGCCTATACCGAAACCATCGCAAAGAACCTGAAGGTGTTCGCCTCCTTCCGCAAGGGTGCGCGCATCGTGGCGGGCAAAAAGCCAACGGGCGACCTGCTTGAGGGGATGGTGGATTATATCCGTATGCTGTTCCACATTGACCTGATTAAATTCAACAATATGTTACAGGTTTTTGACAATAACGAGGCGGAGCTGACCGCGCTGTTTGAGACAGCGGGCTTTTTGGATGCCATGATCGCGGCGGCCTCTTACCGTGAACTGATGGGGGAATGGTGTGTTCCCAAGCTGCAGGAAGGGGCACCGTTCCTCACCGTGGAAAATGTCTACCACCCGATGCTTGATGAACCGGTTCCGGCTTCATTTTCGGAACATCGCTGCGTGTTGATTACAGGCTCGAACGCCTCCGGCAAATCAACCTTTATCAAAACCCTCGCAATCAATGCAATCTTGGCCCAGACAATCGACACGGCGATGGCATCCTCATGGGAGGCAAGCTTTTTTGCGGTTGCGTCCTCGATGGCACTGCGCGATAATCTTTTTGGCAGCGAGAGTTATTATATTGTCGAGATCAAATCCTTAAAGCGCATCATGGACATGGTAAATCCCAAAATCCCGGTACTTTGTTTTGTGGATGAGGTATTGCGCGGCACAAACACCCTAGAGCGCATCGCAGCATCCGCCGAGATCCTGTCCTGGCTTGCCGGGGCAAACGCGATGTGCTTTGCGGCAACGCATGATATTGAGCTGACCCATATTTTGGAGGAAAAATATTCCAATTACCATTTCCAGGAATATGTGCAGGAGAAGGATGTGCTTTTTGACTATAAGCTTTATCCGGGGCGGGCGGTCTCCAAAAACGCGATCAAACTTTTGCGCATGCTCGGATATGATGAGGGGATGACCGCGCATGCCGAGGCCAGGGTCAAGCATTTTGAGGAAAGTGGGAGCTGGATGGTGGAGCGCTAAGGCGTAAAGAAAAAGAAAGTGGGCAATGGTATGAGTTTGAAGATATACGATACCTTCCAAATAAAAAGAAATAATATAAAAGTGGTTGAGACAAATGACATTTACTTTTTTGCACATACAGTAATTCCGTCCGATGATATGTTTCATCATATGCTTGAAGATATCGAGAAAGTAAAATATATTTCCCCCTTTATGTTTCAGTCGCTTATACATCCGGAACTTGGGAATGTATCGAAGGACAAATTAAGTAGTGGTTGTAAAACTGCACTTAACGTTTACCAGAATCCAGAAGTATGTTTCCTTTTGTTGGAGTGTGGAAAAAATTTTAGAGATATCATCCTTACGTATGACCGGGGGTGTATCGAATGGATTTCAACATTCCAGAGTGATGTGGATGATAATATGCCCTGTGATATAATTTACGACAATGCGCACTTTGACGTAATCGGTAATTTCTTCCGGAGGTTGGATGAGTTATGTTAGATGTTAAATTCAAATTTTGGATATCTTTGATGTTATCGTAAAAACTACAAAACAAGTAACATTATTGCAAGATACATCTTCCACCGGAAAAACATTTTTGTTTAACATACTTGAGTCATATTTTAGTGGGACATCCAAGGAAACCTGTATCGTATCTCCACATACTTATAAAAAATATCAGAATTCATTGAGGGATATGATCATGGATAGGAATTGTCTTGTGATGCTAGATGGCGCGGATTATTATATTGACCATTTACAAGATATCATATATCATGCGAAAGCGGATATTTTAGTTTCTGTCAAAGGATACCATTTGATCCAT
>CAYMGZ010000498.1:0-2393 GCA_964390095.1 uncultured Lachnospiraceae bacterium
GGACATCCACGGAAACCTATGACGCGCTAAAAATATATATGGATATGGATTTTGACGGTTTGCGCGCGGATATCCTGCGGCTGCTTGGCGGGGGGCGGATTAAAGTCAATACGCACAGCTTCCGGAATGATATGCGCAATTTCCAGACAAAAGATGATGTGCTGACCTTGCTGATCCATCTGGGGTATTTGGCCTATGACCTTGAAAGGCAGGAGGCATTTATCCCGAATAAAGAGATTTCGTGGGAATTCGAAAACGCGATGAGTGTCGGCGGCTGGGCGGAAGTGATGCGCGTATTAAAGGCATCGGAACGTTTGCTTAAGGATACACTGCAGTGTAATGAGGAGGGGGTTGCCGCAGGGCTTGACTTGGCGCATATGGAAGTGGCATCCATTTTGACATACAACGACGAGAATTCCCTTGCCTGTGCAATCCGCCTTGCGTATTACAGTGCGGGCAGGGATTACAAAATCATCCGGGAAATGCCGGGAGGGAAAGGGTTTGCGGATATTGTATTCCTGCCGCTTCCTTCCACAAAAAAACCGGCGCTCGTGGTAGAATTAAAATATGATAAATCAGCCGCGACGGCATTACAGCAGATCAGAAACCGGCAGTATACAAGGGCGCTTGCGGGCTATGTGGGTGAAATCTTGTTAGTCGGAATAAATTATGATAAGGAAGATAAGAATAAACCACATACTTGTATCATTGAAAAAATGGAGTGCCGACAGGGAAAAAACTGAAAACCATATGTAGGGATGTAAAATGCCATTCCGACGGAAATCTGGGAAACTTGCAGATATAATAGAAATTTAATGGAAATTTTCTGGAATTTGGCGGTGGAGATGCTATAATACCATTAAATTGTAAAACTACGAAACGATGGAACGGAGGCGATTTTTAGTATGAGAGAAAAATGGAAACGTCTGCGCATGGGCGCGGGGGCAACATGCATCTGCATGTTTGTGCTGGGGATTGTGATGGTCATATGGCCGGGCATATCCGTATTGACGGCATGTATGCTGTTGGGGTTTTTCTGTATCCTAGCCGGGTTTTATGAGCTGGTGCGCTATTTTAAGCTGGGAACTGCCGGTGTATTTTTCCGGTATGATTTTTCGTCCGGCATTTTCAGCATTTTGGCGGGAATCTTCCTTGTGCTGCATCCCCATGGGATTGCGATGCTCCTGCCGATTGCGGCGGGGCTTTATATCCTGACCAGAAGCATCCAGGATCTGCAGACGGCATTTGAGATGCGCAGGGCGCATATTGGGAACTGGCTGGTTGTATTGCTGCTTGGTGCGGCGGATTTGGTATTTGCGCTTTTGCTTTTGTTCAATCCGTTTCGCGGGGCGAAAGCCCTCACACTTTTCCTTGGGATCGCGCTGATTGTAAACAGCCTGCGCAGCCTTTATTTGATTTATGGGATTTCGAAGGCCGTGAAGGAGAGCAGGAATGACGACGTGATTGACGTGGAGTGGAAATCACTTAACTGATCAGGATATTTTCCCACAGGTTGGAGGGCAGTTTGTCTTTTCATGCCCTATGGTCAGTGGATACAAAATACGTGCCAAGAACCATCACAAAGAGCGCGGCCAAAAAGGAAGCGGAAGGTATCTGCCTGAAAATGACAAGGGAAAGTGCTGCCCCGATAAACGGCGACACTGCGTAATAAGCACTTGTCTTTGCCGCGCCAAGATATCTTTGCGCGTAGATGTAAAAGAAAATGCTCAGTCCATATGCCACAAAACCAAGGATCAGGGCGAGGAGTATATATGGCAGGCTGGCGTGGAATTCCCCGGTCACTGCCGCAACGGCAAGTGAGCCGATCCCTGAGCCAAAGCCCTTGATGACCACAACCTCCAACGGGTTTTTGGATGAGAGTTTTTTTGTGCAATTATTTTCAAATCCCCAAAATACGCAGGCCAGTAATACAAATACCGACCTGATGGAAAAAGAGAAACTGCTGTAGTCTTCCACGGACAGAAGGATACTTGCGGCGGTCACGAATGCGATGCCGACCCATAGCCGCCTTGAAATTTTTTCCCGGAAAAGTAACAGTGCGATCAAGCTGGTCGCCACAATTTCAAAATTGTTCAGCAGCGAAGCGTTGGCGGCCGTGGTCATGGTCAGGCCGAACATTAAGGAGATGGGGGCCATGATATCAAGCACTACCATCCCGACCGTGAAGGGCAGTTCCTTTTTGGTCAGTGGTTTTTCTTTTCGCGCCATGCCCGTCCTTTTTTGGATGATCCCGACAAGAAGCAGCCCGGTCCCCGCCCCGAGATAAAGCAGTGCGGCCAGCATCGCAGGGGGAAGCTTTGTAAGCAAAAGCTTGGAAAACGGCGAATTTAAGGCGTAGAGTGCGGCGGCGAGGATGGCGAAAAAAATTGGTT
>CAYMGZ010000499.1:0-2373 GCA_964390095.1 uncultured Lachnospiraceae bacterium
TGAGCCTGTTATTTTTAGGCGGTACTTTTCTCATTGCATTGCTTGCCTACATGGACAGTAGGAACAACAAGCGAAAATAAATAAGCCTACCTTGTATCTTCGCCAGGATCCTAGGTAGGCTTATTGCCAATCAGGGAGGCTAACCACTTTGTGGGCGGTGTCCCTCTTTCGTGTCATTATACCACAACCAAATAGAAAATGCAAGCAGGGGCACCAAATTTTTGGGCGCTCTTTTTGCGTGCGGGGAAGGAGAGTATGAAGGACTTTTTGATGCAGGCCCACACTATTGTACTTCCTGTGCTCTTGGGCTATATCGTATGGCTGCTCAAGCGCCAGAAAAAGGACAGGAACACGAATGGGCGGGGGACGATGCTGCTTTTGCGGGTGCGGATGATCGACTACCACGACCGCTAGTACGATCGGATCAATTTAAGGGTGTCAAAGGGCAGGAAGGAGGAAACAATGTCGTGCCTTTCCATGCGATATTTTATTGACTTTTCCAAAGGATTATGGTATCCTTCTATTCGACACGTTAAAGCGTAACGATGCAAAGCGAAAAAAGGAGAATGGATATGCCGGTTACGGATTTATTGGAAAGGAACCATAAATTATACGGGGAGGAAACAGCGCTTGTTGAGCTGAACCCAATGGTGAAGGATACAAAAAAGACGACTTGGAAAGAGTATGACCTTGTGCAGGCGACTTCCTCGAAACCCTACCGCAGGGAGATCACTTGGAGCGTGTTTGACGAGAAGGCAAACCGCGTGGCAAATATGCTGATGGAACGGGGCATACAGAAAGGCGACCGCGTGGCAATTTTGATGTTCAACTGTCTGGAATGGCTGCCGATTTATTTTGGGATTTTAAAGACCGGGGCGATTGCCGTGCCGTTTAATTTCCGTTTTGACGCGAAGGAGATCCAGTACTGTGCCAATTTGGCGGAGGTTCATGTGCTCTTTTTCGGGCAGGAATTCATCGGCCGTATCGAGTCGATCCAGGAGGAACTAAGCCGCGGAAGGCTTTTGATCTATGTCGGGGACGGCTGCCCTACCTTTGCGGAAAGTTACCGCGAGCTGGTTGCGGACTGTTCCAGCCAGGCACCGCTCGTGCGGTTGGAGGAGGACGATGACGCGGCCATCTATTTTTCGTCCGGCACGACGGGCTTCCCGAAAGCGATTTTACATAACCATGAGAGCCTGATGCAGGCGGCGCAGATGGAGCAGAAGCACCATCTGACCGACCGCAACGATACGTTCCTTTGCATCCCGCCACTTTACCATACCGGGGCAAAATTCCACTGGATGGGCAGTTTGTGCGCGGGGAGTAAGGCGGTGCTTTTAACGGGGACCACGCCGGAGATCATCCTTGATACGGTGTCAAAGGAGAAATGCACGATTGTCTGGCTGTTGGTGCCGTGGGCGCAGGATATTCTGGAAGCGCTGGATTCCGGGCGGTTAAAACTTGGGGATTACGAGCTTTCTCAGTGGCGGCTGATGCATATCGGGGCGCAGCCGGTGCCGCCGTCGCTGATCAAACATTGGAAGGAATATTTCCCGAATCATTTGTACGATACGAATTATGGCCTGTCGGAATCCACGGGTCCCGGCTGTGTGCATCTGGGCGTGGAGAACATACATAAGGTCGGCGCAATCGGCGTGCCGGGCTACCGCTGGGAATGCAAGATTGTGGACGCGGACGGCGAGGTGGTAAAGCAGGGCGAGGTCGGTGAGCTTTGTGTGAAGGGACCGGGGTTGATGACCTGTTATTACAATGACCCGAAGGCGACAAAAGAGGTGTTAAAGGACGGGTGGCTTTGCACGGGGGATATGGCGATGCAGGATGAGGACGGTTTTTATTTCCTTGTGGACCGCAAGAAGGATGTGATTGTCAGCGGCGGGGAAAATATCTATCCGGTGCAGATTGAGAATTTCCTTGCAGGGTTTGAGAAAGTGAAGGATGTTGCGGTGATCGGGTTGCCGGATAAACGGCTGGGGGAGATTACCGGGGCAATCATAGCAGTCAAGGATGGGATGGAGTGCAGCGAGGAGGAGATTGCGGAGTTCTGTAAGGGGCTGCCGAGGTATAAGAGGCCGAAGAAGGTGATTTTTGCGGACGTGCCGAGGAATGCGACGGGGAAGATTGAAAAGCCTGCGCTGAGGAAGAAATATGGGGCGGAGCATTTGGTGGCGCAGCAGAACCAGGGGTGAGGTGTAGCGGGAGGGGAAAATATAGGGAAGGAATGGCAGGCACAAGTTGTCGTGAGATTTTGCGGAGATGACTTGTGCCTGCTTGTTGATCATTACAAATTCTGGTTTCTTCTTTGTCTATCCGCATTTTACTGGGAAATATTTTCTTATGTAAACAGGTGCGGCC
>CAYMGZ010000500.1:0-2360 GCA_964390095.1 uncultured Lachnospiraceae bacterium
CTTGTTTTTAAGCAATAGTTGTGTTAATATGAACATATGAAAATATATGTACGGGAGGTTTGGCCATGAGTGTACAGCTATTGGATAAAACGAGAAAAATCAACAAGTTGCTGCATAATAACAATTCGCATAAGGTTGTGTTTAATGATATCTGCCTTGTCCTGAGTGATATCCTTGGCTCAAATATCCTTGTCATCAGCCGGAAGGGGAAGGTGCTTGGCATACGCAACCGCTCGGATATCCCGCCAATCTCGGAGCTGATCCGCGATTCGGTCGGGGGCTACATTGACACGATGCTAAATGAACGCCTGCTAAACATCCTCTCAACCAAGGAGAACGTGCATCTGGCAACCCTTGGTTTTGAGTTTGAGCAGATGGATGCCTACCAGGCGATCATTACCCCGATTGACATTGCCGGGGAGCGTCTTGGGACCTTGTTCATATATAAGAACAAAGAGCAGTATTCCATCGATGACATTATCTTGAGTGAGTACGGGACAACCGTGGTCGGGCTTGAGATGATGCGCTCGGTGAATGAGGAAAATGCAGAGGAAAACCGGAAAGTGCAGATCGTGCGCTCCGCAATCAGCACGCTGTCGTTTTCGGAGCTCGAAGCCATCACCCACATTTTTGAAGAACTTGACGGGAACGAAGGCATCCTCGTGGCGAGCAAGATTGCCGACCGGGTCGGGATTACGCGTTCCGTCATTGTCAATGCCCTGCGCAAGTTTGAGAGCGCGGGGGTGATCGAGTCGCGTTCCTCCGGGATGAAGGGGACTTATATCCGGGTACTCAACGATGTTGTCTTTGATGAGTTAAAGAAAATGCAATGACCGGGTAAATGGAGTTGCCCGACTGCATGCAGAGGCAGAGGAAGACAAAGGGATTTGTATTGGTAAAAAATAGGCCAAAACAAATCCTTTTTTTACCTTTTATACCAACAGTTGTGAATATTATGCATTTTGGTGAGTACGATTTAAAAAAATATTGCGAATGTTGAATAAAATTGAAATATTGGCTTGTTTTTTTCTTTGAGAATGGCTATAATAGTTGGTGTGCTCAAATTTATCCCCTTCGGGAAAGGGCATGGCATGATTTGGTTACAAAATCAGATAAAATATTTGAAAGGATGATGATATGGTAGGTTCCGATGTTTATAACTACATAAATGTGCTGAACAAAGCCGCAAATGCAAGTTGGGTGCGCAACACGGTATTAAACAATAATCTTGCAAATGCAAGTACACCGGACTTTAAGCGCAGTGATATCACATTTGAAGAGTATTTGAAGAAGGAACTCTCCTCCGCCGGGGTGGATGCAAGGATGGACCAGGCAGTGGCAAATGTGGACCTTGATAAATTAAAGACGACAACGTACATCGACCAGAAAGAATTAAGCTACCGGTTGGATGGCAACAATGTGGACGTGGATGTGGAAGAGGCGAACCTTGCCCAGAATTCAATCCGGTATTATACACTCCTTGATTCCATGACACAGGAGTTTTCATGGATTCGGATGGTACTCGGAAGAAATTGATTTTGTTTTGGAAAAAGGGTTGTTTATAGAAGGAGGGGGCTTTTATGTCAAGTCTTGATGCACTGAACATTTGTGCGAGCGGGATGACCGCGCAGCGCGTGCGCATGGACACAATCGCGCAAAACATTGCAAATGTCAATACGACAAGGGATGAAAATGGAAATGTTTTCCGCAGGAAGACGGTGCTTTTCCAGACGAAGACGCAGGATTCTTTTTCAAGGATGCTTGCGATGAGGGAACAGAGCAACGCGACGGACCTGATTGGGAACGGTGTGCGTGTAACTGCGATTGTGGAGGACCATGTGACACCGTTGCGCAAGGTTTATGAACCGGGGAACCCGGATGCGGACGAGGATGGGTATGTAACCCAGCCGAACATCAACACCGTCACGGAGATGACGAACCTAATAGATGCTTCCCGTGCTTACGAAGCAAATATCACGGCATTTAATGCCACAAAGAACATGTTGCTTAAGGGACTTGAAGTGGGGAAAGGCTGATGCCTTTTTTGAAATAGAATAAAGCCGGAAACGGTAAGGATTGGAGAATGAAAATGGAATTTACGTCGATTGGTGCGATAAGCAGGGCGGAGGATTATACTGCAGATTGGGGTAAGACAAAGCAAACCACGGAAAAAAATACGGCGTTTGAGACACTGTTCCAATCAGCACTTGATATGTTGCGTGAGACAAATGACAAGATTGATGCGGCAAGGGAAGAGGAGCTTTCCTACATGATGGGCTTGAAAAACAGCACGACGGATCTCCGGGTGGCACAGTCAAAGGCAAACATTTCCTTACAGTATACCATAGCAGTCCGGGATG
>CAYMGZ010000501.1:0-2352 GCA_964390095.1 uncultured Lachnospiraceae bacterium
ACTAACGCCCAACTGTACAACTAACGTTGTACAGATTTTTTGTGTTTGCAAAAATTGGAATATTAAAACAGCATGGAGTTTCTTTGAAATAGTAAGCGGCATTAAAACTGTTTACTATAAAATGATATCTGTATACCACCAGTCGGCAGTAATATACTGTCTGATGTGGTATTGTTATTTGTGTATGCTGTGAAAAATATTCCTTCACGGCTTTTTTTGTGCCTACAGCCAAGGAATGGAGGATTATTATGGAGCAGATTTTTAAGTACCCCAGGACCAGACATCTTGAAGGTTCCAGGGAACAGTCAGGTGATGAAGACCTGAAATATGTAAAGTTCAGTGAGATACAGGGAAAGTATTTAGTTCTTGAAGAGAAAGTGGACGGTGCAAACTGCGGCATCAGTTTTGGCAGAGATGGAAAAATGTTCCTGCAAAGCCGCGGGCATTTCCTGAACGGAGGATATGGAGAGCGCCAGTTTGATTTATTCAAGCTCTGGGCGGGCTGTTTCGAGGACAGACTGCACCGTCTTTTAGAAGACAGATATGTTATGTACGGGGAATGGCTTTATGCAAAACATACCGTATTTTATAACCGGCTGCCTCATTATTTTATGGAATTCGATATATTTGATAAAAAAGAGGAACGTTTCTTTTCCACCCGTAAGCGCAGGGAATTTTTGAGCAGCGTACCCTTTATTAAATCTGTCCGCGTACTGACCGAAGGGTATTATGAATCATTAGGAGAAATTGAAAAATGGATCGGACCGAGCCTTTTTATTTCCGAAGAGCCGGAACAGACTTTCCGTATACAATGCAAAAAGAGCGGCGTGACTCCCGAACTGGCTATCCATCAGACTGATCTGACAGGGATCATGGAAGGAATTTATATCAAGGTGGAAGACGGGGATTATGTAACTGACCGCCTGAAATTTGTACGGGGTTCCTTTCTTAATACGATCCTTGATTCGGAAAGTCACTGGGTAAACCGTCCGATTGTTGCAAATTGCCTGGCAGACGGAATTGATTTATTTGATGTGCCGGAGGGGTGAGATACGTATGAACTATGAAATTCTTAAAGAAATCCGTAATAGCAATTTTTCTTTTAAACGACTTGCCGAATATTATCCGGGATTATCCATATTGAAGGATATTCCTCAAAATCCGGAATATCATGGGGAAGGAGACGTGTACCGCCATACGGAAATGGTATGCGAAAAGCTGGTAACACTTCCCGAATGGTCAGGACTTAAGAAGGAAGAACAGGAACTTTTATTTTTGGCGGCAGCATTTCATGATATCGGGAAGGCATACTGTACCAGGATGGAAGGCAAATGCGAAGCATTTCTCCAAATGCCTTCCGATGATATGCCGCCTAGCGGAACGAAGGGGCAATACCAAAAAGAGGACGGAAAATGGGTATCACCAAGGCATACCATAATCGGGGAAAAGGAATTTCGAAAAATTGCTTACAGAGAGGCAGCGCAGTTTGAGCTGACCTTCCACCAAAGAGAAACAGTGGCTAAGCTGATCCGGTATCACGGGATGCCCGTATGGTTTTGGACGAAAAAAAGAACCGAGTTTGATTTACTAAAAGCGGCAGAAAGCATCCCTTTACGGCTTTTATACCTGCTTTCCAAGGCGGATGTACAAGGACGGATCGCCAAAGAGCCCGAAAAAATTGCGGAAAATGTGGAATTGTTCGCGGACTATGCCAAAGAATCAGGGGTTTGGGAAAAGCCCTATGTATTTGCGAACCCCTATACAAAATATCAGTATTTTCATAAAGAAGAATTATGGAAGGATGCCGAATTATATGATGATACGGAATTTGATGTTATTTTAATGTCCGGACTGCCCTTAGCCGGAAAAGACAGCTGGATTCTGAAAAACGGCATGGGAATGCCTGTAATCTCCCTTGACGGAATCCGTGAACAATTGCGGATTCCGCCTGCCAAAAATTCCGGTAAGGTGGTGCAGACCGCTATGGAACAGGCAAGGGATTTTTTACGCCGAAAAGAGCCGTTTATCTGGAATGCAACCAATATCATTCAGGAAACAAGGCAAAAGCTGGTCCGCCTCTTTGCCGGATACGGTACCCGGGTACATATTCTGTATCTGGAAGTGCCTTATCAGGAACTGCTTGCCAGAAATCAAAAAAGAACCCGCTATATTCCGGAAAATGTTTTGGAGGATATGATCCGAAAGCTGGAAATTCCGGCACCCTGGGAAGCATATGAAGTAAAACTTTTCACTTAGTCTTCCCCTCCCATTACTTTATTCCACAGAACGGATATTTTTTAGCAATTAAAAACCTCTGTAAATAATATTTTTATATCATTTACAGAGGTTGAA
>CAYMGZ010000502.1:0-2326 GCA_964390095.1 uncultured Lachnospiraceae bacterium
CTCCAGGAAGAGGGCACTTGAAAAGATTGAGCTGGACGAGATCAGGCCTTCCTCGCGCAAGTACCCGTACATTGATTTCCGCCCGGCGCGCGAGATCGGCAACGAAGTATTGACCGTGAAGAACCTTACAAAGACGATCGATGGCGTGAAAGTGCTTGACGATATTTCTTTTATTTTAAACAGGAATGACAAGGTTGCATTTGTGGGCGCGAACACGCTTGCGAGCACGACGCTCTTTAAAATCCTGGCGGGTGAGATGGAACCGGATTCGGGTGAATATAAGTGGGGCGTGACGACCTCGCAGGCGTATTTCCCGAAGGACAACACAAAGGAATTTTCGTGTGAGGACACGATCGTGGACTGGCTGATGCCATACTCACCGGAGAAGGATGTCACCTATGTGCGCGGCTTCATGGGCAGGATGCTTTTTGCGGGCGAGGAAGGTGTTAAGAAGGTGAATGTGCTTTCCGGCGGGGAGCGCGTGCGTGTCATGCTCTCGAAAATGATGATCATGGGGGCAAACGTGCTGATCATGGATGAGCCAACCAACCATCTGGATATGGAATCAATCACAGCGTTAAACAATGGCCTGATCAAATTCCCTGGTGTATTGCTTTTCACCTCACTTGACCACCAGTTTATCCAGACAATCGCGAACCGTATTATGGAGATCACGCCGGATGGGCTGGTTGACAAGATCACGACCTATGACGAGTACCTTGACAGTGACATTGCCGTGCGCAGGAGACAGAGCCTGCAGGTACAGGTTGTGGAGGAGAATTTGGAAGAACTTGCGGGCGGGGAGATGCCGGAATAGAGGGATAACAGGGCAGAAAACGAAAATGCTATGCGACAGGAATAAGGAGGCCGGAATGAAAGCAGGGATAAAAATGACACAGACAGAACAGAACCGACCGGTGCCGCTCGGGGTGGTCCGCAGTGGGGAATACTATGATTTTGCGGTTTTCCTGCCGGGAACAAAAGCATGTAAGCTGCATATTTATGATTTTGAGAAAAGCAAAGCGACAGTATCCCTGTCGCTTTTTGCGCAGGAGGAAACACCGGGGCTTTTTACCGCCCATATCGAAAAAGGTGGGCTCCCAAGGTGTTTTGGTTACCGCTATGGTGCCGGCGGGCGGGAATTTCTGGATCCTTATGTGAAATATACCGTGGGGCGGGAGAGCTTCGGCAAGCCGGGGGAGTGTTACGGCGTTGTAGATGAAGAAATGGCGTATGCCTGCCACGCGGCAAAGAATGGCGTGACGGCAAAATATACCCCTTTTGTCTGGAAAAAAGACGTGCCACCGCGCCATGCCTACGAGGATATGATCCTGTACAAACTCCATGTGCGCGGGTTTTCGATGGTAGCGCCGGGTGTGCGCCACAAGGGAACTTACCGGGGGTTGTTGGAAAAAAAGAATTATTTATTGGAGCTTGGTGTAAATGCCCTGCTTCTTTTGCCCTGTGTGGAATTTGACGAGCTTCTGGACCAGGATGTGTACCGGGATGTCCCGGCTTATGCAAGGCTGCCACAGGCACCGGGGGACGGGAAGCCGCCGCGGGTCAATTATTGGGGGTTTGCGAAAGAAAGCAGCTATTTTGCGCCAAAGGCATCCTATGCGTCAAAGCCCTGCCAGGCAGCGTCAGAGTTTAAGCAGATGGTTGCCGGGATGCACGAGAGCGGGATTGAAGTATTGCTTGAGATGGATTTTAAGGCGGCGGACAATCCAAATATGATCCGTGACTGCCTGATCTGGTGGGTGCAGGAATACCATGTGGACGGATTCCGTTATAATACGGATTTTTTCCCGGCACGTATGGCGGCGCTCTGCCCGGAGCTTGCGGGGGTAAAACTTTTGTCGTCCGGTTTTCATGACGTGGGGGAGATTGGGCGCGTTTCCGGTTTTGGTGCATCGGTCGTGCCACAAAAAGCCGTAGGTCCTGTCTGGAATCCTTCCACAAACTATGGTACATGGCGGGAGGGCGCGGAGCCTAAGACCGTCCTGGCAGAATACAACGAAGGCTTCCTGCGGGAGATCCGCCGTTTTGTAAAGGGTGACGAGGAAATGGTGGGTGCCGTGGCGGCGCGCATAGAACGGCAGACAGGGAGTGTTGGCACAATCAATTACCTTGCGGACCACAACGGTTTCACCCTGGCGGATGTCTATGCCTACGATGTGAAACATAATGAGGCGAACGGTGAGGAAAACAAGGACGGAACGGATTACAATTATAGCTGGAACTGCGGTGCGGAGGGTGTGACAAAAAAGAAAAAGTTCTTAAAACTGCGCGCCCAGATGCGGCGCAATGCGCTGCTCCTGCTTTT
>CAYMGZ010000503.1:0-2320 GCA_964390095.1 uncultured Lachnospiraceae bacterium
GAAGACCTACCTGTGCTATAACATGATGGTTGGGGACAGCTGTGACACGAAACTTAACATGGCGATGAACATCTTAAACCGCGTGCTGCTCTCCCCGGTGGGACCGCTTTACCAGGCACTTGTAAAGGCGGGCATTTCCCCGAATATCATGAGTATTTTTGAGGACGGCTTACAGCAAACATTCTTTTCCGTGATCGCAAAGGATACGGATGAGGAAAAGAAAGAAGAATTTTTGCAGGTCATCCAGAAAGAGCTGACAAGGATCGCAGAGGAGGGCGTGCCGGAGCGCTCGCTGCGCGCGGAGATCAACAACGCGGAATTCCGCTACCGCGAGGCGGATTACGGCGGATACCCGAAGGGGCTTATGATGAACATGATGATGTTCTCGACATGGCTCTATGACGATGGCAAGGCATTTGAATACCTGCGCTGCAATGACCTGTACGCGGAGCTGAAAAAGGAGATCGGTACGGGGTATTACGAGGAATTGATCCGCAAATACCTGTTAAACCCGGAGCATTCGACCCTCTTTATCATGAAGCCGGAGGCAGGGCTTACCGGAAAGATGGAAAAAGAGTTAAAGGACAAACTGTTAACCTACAAGGCGACCTTAAGCGAGGCGGACCTTGCCGCGATCAAGGCAAAGCAGGAGGGCTTAAAGAAATATCAGGACACGCCGGACCCGAAGGAAGTCATCGAGACACTCCCGATGCTTACGCGGGAGGATGTGAAGAAGGAGGCACTTCCAATTCTTTCCAAGGAGTGCGAATCCGCAGGCATCCGCGCCGTAACGCAGGAAGTGTTCACGAACGGCATCGCATATGTCCAGTTCCTCTTTGACGCAAACGGGCTGACAAAGGAGCAGGTGCCATACTTTGGCCTTTTGGCGACCGTGCTCGGCTATATCGATTCGGAGCATTATACCTACCAGGAATTCGACAATGAGATGAAGATTGAGACCGGCGGTGTTTACACCAGCGTGGAAACCTATCTGAGGGATGGCGATGTTTCCTATTACCGCCCGGCGTATGTATTTTCTGCAAAAGCAATGTACGCGCAGCTCCCGAAGGCGTATGAGCTGGTCAATGAGATGCTGCACTGCACGAAATTTGAGGATACGGTGCGCTTGAAAGAGATCGTCATGGAACTGCGTTCCAGAAAGCAGGCAGAGTTGGTACAGATGGCGCACAGCATGGCGGTGCGCAGGGCACTTTCCTGCCAGTATGAGAATTCCGCCTTCCACGACAGGACGAGCGGCATTGGCTATTACCGTTTCCTCTGTGGCCTTGCAAAGGATTTTGACGCAAAGGCAGGGGAAGTCGTGGCGCAGTTGAAGAAGCTGTGTGAAGTCCTCTTTCAGAAAGAAAATCTGCTGGTAAGCATCACGGCCGAGGCGGATGGCATAAAGCAGGCATTGTCCGGGCTTGATGTCGTGTCGGAAAAGCTCCCCGGGCAGAGCCGCACGGGGGATATCCGCGTGAACGGGGCACATTTTGGCTTTGTGCCGGAAAAGAAAAAACAGGCGTTCACCTGCCCTGGACAGGTGCAGTACGTGGCAAAATGTGGCACCTACGCCAATACCGGTGTAAAACCAAACGGCGCGATGAGTGTCATGAACAAGATCCTCTCGATGGATTATTTCTGGGATAAGGTCAGGGTACACGGCGGCGCTTACGGCTGCATGTGCAATTTCAACGACATGAACTTAAGTTATACGCTTGTTTCCTACCGCGACCCGAATTTAAAGGAAACCATCGATGTTTTTGACCATGCATGGGAATATCTGCGCGATTTTGACGCAGACGAGCGCGATATGACGAAATTCATCATCGGTACATTCGGTGACCTTGATGCGCCACTTTCCCCGAAGGCACTCGGCAACCGCTCCTTTAACCTCTACCTTGCGGGGACAACGTTTGAGGAAATCCAGAAACTGCGAGACGAGCGGATTTCGGCAACACCGGAGGATATCCGTGCTTACGCCCCGCTTTTTAGGGCCGTGATGGAGCAGGATTGTCTCTGCGTGGTTGGCAGCGAAGCAAAGATTGCGGATGCGAAGGAACTTTTTGAGAACGTGGAGGCACTGGTCTAACGGAGGAAGGGCTGCCGCATGAGGAAAGTACGGCAGCCCTGCCCGTTTTTCATAAATTGTATGGAAGCACTGCTGCGGATGGCCTGCGGCAGCCTGTGGGGATCCGCATGGGAAAAAGGGTCCACCGAACGCCTTTTCTGTGCGGCATGCATGGGATCCGTTAAAAAAACATAAGCGGGTGTTTTATGGAAGAGGTACCGCAGGCAGGTTTGCAGTATGTATGGGTAT
>CAYMGZ010000504.1:0-2314 GCA_964390095.1 uncultured Lachnospiraceae bacterium
TGGATTATTATAGTAGTCAAATCAGCAATTTGATTTCGGAGTTGGCGCGCCTGCCCGGAATTGGTGCAAAAACGGCGCAGCGGCTGGCATTTCATATTATCAATATGCCACAGGAGCAGGTAGAAAAACTTTCCCAATCCATGATTTTGGCGCGGAATAATATACATTATTGTAAGGTATGCTGTACTTTGACGGACGGCGATGTCTGCCCGATCTGTGCAAGCCCCAAGCGGAACCACAAAATGATCATGGTTGTGGAAAATGCAAGGGATCTGGCAGCTTATGAAAAAACGGGGAAATACGAGGGCGTTTACCATGTGCTGCACGGCGCAATCTCGCCGATGCTTGGCATCGGACCGGCGGATATCAGGCTGAAAGAATTGTTGCTCCGTTTACAGAAAGAGGTGGATGAAGTCATCATTGCGACAAATTCAAGCCTGGAGGGGGAAGCGACCGCGATGTACATCAGCAAGCTGGTAAAACCAACCGGAATCCGGGTAACGCGGATTGCAAGCGGTGTTCCGGTTGGCGGTGATTTGGAGTACATTGATGAAGTTACCCTGCTGCGCGCCTTAGACGGAAGAACCGAACTCTAAAAATGGTGGCATGTAAAACTTCAAACCAGTATGCTAAACTTCAAATGGGAGGAGGACATCATGAACGATGGCAATATACTTTCTGCGGGGATGGATGAACTGAAGGAATTGAAGGAAATGCTGATTCGCCTAAACGACGATAAGGTGAAAAATTCTGAGTTGACAGTGCGGGAAGAGCAGTTGGAGAAGCAGATACAAGTACGGGAAAAACAATTATCCGACAAGATTGCTTCCGTGTCAAAGACAAGGAGTGCACAACTTAGTGCGACCTATGACGAGCAGCTGGAAAAAACAAAAAACCGGCTGAAAAAAGTGCGGGCAAAAAAGGACAAGCAAAAAAGTTTCCAGGTCACGGAGCGGATCGCATCGGAAACCGCGCAGGTACGCGAGGAGCGCAGACAGCTTTATGAGCAGGTTGGCCAGCTCTATAAAGAAAATGGCATCCCGCGTTTCCTAAACAACCGCCTGATGCATGCAATCTATATCCCACAGGGGATAAAGGATATCCTGATCATATTGCTGACGTTAGTGGTCGTCCTGTTTTTGCTGCCATGTGGCATCTATTATTTTGCATTCCGACCGAATACGGTTGCGTTGATTGTACTTTATATTGTGACGGTTGTTTTGTTTGGCGGGATATATGTGGTAATAAACCGTATTTCGAAAGAACGCAGCCCGCAGACATTTGAGAAAATCAAAGCACTGCGCCGCGAGTTGAATGTAAACCAAAAAAATATCCGCAGGATGGAAAAGGCAATCCGCAAGGACAAAGATGAAAGTATCTATGATCTGGACAAGTTTAACAGCGAATTAAAGGAACTGGAGGAGGAAGTGGAGCGCATTGCCGGGGAAAAGAAGACGGCGCTCAAAAAATTCGAGAGTGAGACGAAAGCGGTCATTGCGGCGGAACTGACAGCGGAATTTGCTGAGGATCTTGACCCGTTGCGTGCGGAGCATGAAGAAGTTTACGGGCAGCAGCGCAGGACGGAGGAAAATATAAAGAGGCTTTCCATGAAGCTTACCAACGAATATAATAGTTATCTTGGCAAGCAAAATCTTGAAGTTTCAACAATCGATGCGCTTCTTGACATCATGGGGGCAGGGGAGGCGGCAACGGTCAAGGATGCGCTTGCGGTGTACCGGGTCAGGGCAGCACAGGCGCAGGCAGGGGCAGCAGTTTCGACGGTGGGTGAACCGGAAACCGTGGAAACAGAAACAGCCGAGGCCGAAGCCACAAGAGCAGCCGAAACCACAGGAACAGAAGCATTTGGTGATATGGCGGATGAGCCGGATGAAGAGCAAAAGGGACTATGAAAATAGTCCCTTTTGGTATACCTCCATGGCTGTGATCTCTTGCCTGGCTTCCTCCGGCTGCGTTCCGGAATCCGGGGCAGTGTTAAAATCCTAATGCATATATGCCCCGAGGAGCACCTTTTTGTGATCCAGCTTATAAATAAAATGCCGTATCCCATCAAAAATCTGGTCTGAAAGTGCCATTACGGTGTGCAGCCTTGTTGTCTGGAGCAGCATCTGGTCTAACAGCCCGGAAATATTGACGATGCCCGTGATATAGTAATCCCCGACAAAGGGCAGCTGCTTGTCCACCCCGGCACCGGGGTGCAAAGGACCTTCCCCCAAAGTGTAGTAGCCAACATGGGAGGAGCGGCCGAGGGAAGCATCAATTGCGATAATCAGTGGATTTTTATGGAGCCGGTATA
>CAYMGZ010000505.1:0-2311 GCA_964390095.1 uncultured Lachnospiraceae bacterium
AGTAAATAGCGCAAACGCAGCTACAAATGGTATGCAGAATATGTATCCATATTTAGCATACGATATTTTCTTCTTTCTTTTCATATACCATTCCTCCAAAAGTTGATTCAGTCTATTGAAAAAGGAGGCAGTGAAAGCGCTTCACCGCCTCCCAAATGTGCAGGATATAATATACAAATATTATTCCACCTCTACATCAAGGTTGTCCCTTACGTTCTGCTTAAATGCTTCAATCGCATCTTCTTTGCTCTTTTCTCCTGATGTGTAGGTTCTGACCGCATCTCTCCAGTACTGGTTGATTGTCTCATCATACTGCGTCAGGTTCTTACCATTTGCATAAGTATTTGCCGGTACAAAATAATCAAACATATTCTGTCCGCCAAGGAACTCAAGAGAACCGTCTGATGTTGACATCACCTTGCCTGAACCAACTGCATCCTTTGCTGTCGGTGTGGAAGGATCATTATCCCAGTCCACAGTTCCATTTGCCCATGCATACTGAAGTCCGTCCTCAGAACTGTCAAGCGTAATCCAGTCGATAATCTGTCCTACAGCTTCCTTCTTGTCAGAATCCTTGTTTGCAAGTAGCCATGTGCCGCCCCAGAAGAAACCAACCGGAGAATCGCAGACTGCCCAGTCACCATATGTACCTTCACCTGCTTTTGTGCCGCCGCAGTTAGGAGCCATTGTGTAGTTAATCAGCCATGCCGGTCCGAAGAAACCTAAGACACCTTTGTCTCCTTCGCCCTTCATGTCTGCAAACCACGCATCCTGCCAGTCCTGTGTGTCATTGTGGTAACCATTGTCTTTCAGTTTCTTTGAAAGATCAAAGAACTCTTCCCTCTTAGGATCAATATAGAGCTTGCCGTCTGAAATCCAGCCTTTGTCTGAACTGTTCTCAACTGCGTGCCAGAGATCACCGTCGCCTGATATGATTCCATATCCTTTTCCTTTCAGTGTTTCAGCTGCCTCAAAGAACTTATCCCATGAGCCTGAACCACCGCCGATAGTCTTGCTGACTTCTGCAGGATCATCTGTTCCAAATGCTTCTTTGGCAATTGATCTTCTGTAAATAAAGCATCCGCCTGTTGCCTGATACCCAAGACCAACTACATTTCCATCAGGATTTGTTCCGATATCCACTGAATACTGCGCAATTTCCGACTCGGAAAGCTTGCTGTCGATATCAATTCCGAGATCTGCATATGACGCTGCATACGAAGCCGCTTCCCCCTGTGTGTACTTAAGTACAAATGCAGCTTCCGCGCAATAAATGTCAGGAGCATCCGCACCGCCTGCTGCAAGCGCCTGGTCAAGCGCCGGCTGGTAAGCGCCGTCAGTTGTTGCAATGATTGTCGGGTTTATGTCATATCCAAAATCAGGATGTGTCTCAACAAACTTGTCAATCATTTTTGGAACTTCATCAGTAAATGCATATACATTTATCGTTCCTTTCTTTCCGGATGAAGAACCCTCCTTTGGCTTGCTGGATGGTGATTCCGTATTAACCCCCTTCTTCCCTTCATCATCAGAGCCACAAGCCGCAAGACTCCCTGTCATCATAGCCAGGGCAAGACCTACTGCAACTACTCTTTGGAATTTCCTCATTTTAAGTTTTCTCATAACGTACCTTCCTTTCTCGTTTTATGATAGTTTTATGTTATTCCAAATTTGTATCCATAGCTATACAATTATTGCTTTCCGGTTATCAAATCTTGCCAACTTGCTATCGGATACATCTGTTACTATATTTTGGGGAAAAATACCGGGAAAGTTACAAAAACGGGTCTTTTGTCTGTTTCAATTTCCTGCCTTTCTTTCAAAAATAATGGTACAGTTTCCGATGCCTGCATATCAGATATACCGTCAGCATAAGAGTGAGCGGCTCCGCAAGCGGGACTGCAAGCCATACGCCCGTTACATTTAAAAATTTCGGCAATACCAAAAGGAACACCGTAATAAATCCAAACGTCCGCAGGAAAGATATGGCTGCAGACGCTTTCCCATTGGATAATGCCGTAAATAATGCGGAAGAAAAAATATTGCACCCGGAGAACAGAAATACATATATGGAAATCCCCGCTATAAAGCTAAGGAAACGCTGATTTCATCATGCAAATTCCCTTCATTTTTGATATAATGATGTTGGGGTCGAATAAAAAATCTTCGACCATTCACATTCTTAGTACCTTGAAAATTTCACACATTAAGTGTTTTTAATGATTGTTGGCAAAATAACCTTTTGGAAGTTAAGGCATTTCCCTGCTTTTTATTAGCAGATTGTCTGCAATAAAGGATTTTGGGCATAATG
>CAYMGZ010000506.1:0-2292 GCA_964390095.1 uncultured Lachnospiraceae bacterium
CTCTCCGGACTGTACTCAAAACGGATATCCCCGCCATCCTGCGCCGCCAGCTCACACAGCAATTTCGCACCGTCCACCGCCAGTTTTTTGATTTCCTCCCGGTCTTTTTTAAATACCTGTTCGCGCTGGATCCTCGAAGTCGAATTGTAAAGATGGACAATCACATGCGGCGCGCCCTTCACTGCCTCAAAGGTCTTACGGATGATATGCTCCCTTGCCTGTGTCAGCACTTGGATTGTCACATCCTGCGGGATCATGTTCCGCTCAATCAATGCGCGGATAAAATTATATTCCGTGTCGGATGCAGCCGGGAAACCAACCTCAATCTCCTTGAAACCAATTTCCACCAGCATACGGAAAAATTCTATTTTTTCTTCCAGCCCCATCGGCTCCACCAGCGCCTGGTTGCCATCGCGCAGGTCAACGCTGCACCAGAGCGGCGCTTTGTCCACATACTCCTTCTTCACCCAGTCGCAGGTCATGTCCTGCGGTACAAAATAGGATCTTTCATACTTTTCTTTGATCTGTTTTCCTGTCATTACTCCAAACCTCCATTTTCATTTTTTACAATCCATGGTACTTGTCGATGCCCACATTCCACACCAGGAAAGCTCCCTGATTCATTTCCGTGCACACCCCTGCGCAACCGGGCAGGAAAAGTGGTTCACCCTACTTGCCGCGAGGCTTGCATGTCGCTGCAAACGACTATGTTCCTTATGCGAGCCTACGCATAAAAAAACGCCCCTGCGGAATGCCAAAACATTCCGCAGGGACGCATTATGCGCGATACCACCCTGCTTCACGGGAAAATCCCGTGCCCTCACAGGCACTAACATGCCCTTCCCCTTTCTACGGCGGGAGATCCGTCCAAACTTACACAGCCCATAAAGGCCTTCCGCTGGCAGCTCCAAGGCGAGTTCCCCGTCCGCTTCCAGCCACCTCGCACCAACCGATGGCTCTCTGATTTTCCGCTTCCGGCTACTATTCCTTTTCAACGCTTTTGCATAAACTTTTTTAAAGTTGCTGCTATCATAACACATGGGGTAAAAAAATGCAAGAGGAAATTTTATTTTATTTATTTTAATCGTAACAGTTTTGTAACAGGAAAGCCTTCGGCTTTCCTGTTACAAAACGATGCATAAAAATCGCAAAAAACGCGATTTTACGTCAAAAGTCATACCCCACACAATGCATTTTCAAAATATTTTCGTAATGTAATAAACCCCCAGCCTTTCCGCATCAACATACCGCTCCGCCTTTGCATCATACCCGTCCCGGACCTTATAAAAACGGTATTGCTTTAAAGATCCATCAAGATAACAATGCCAGCCATACGCCACAACGGTATGGTCATGGTAGCCGCTCCCCGGCTCCCGCGCTATGTTGACAAGCACCGGACACCACGCATCTATTTGGCGGCACGCAGATTTCCACGGGAAAAACAAATCGCTGTCAACCCGCAATGTCGTATTGTAACGTGCAAGGCATTTCTTGATATAAGATTGATAAGAACCAACGGCCAAGTAATAATTATTTTCTTTCCCGTATCCATTTGCGACAGCAACCTCCTTGCACTGCTCCACCCGCGTGGCAAAATCGATGCCATCCTGCGCCTTTAAATGATAGGTTATTACCGCAGCAATTGCATAAACCGCACAAGCCTGATAGTCATTGATCACATACCCGTCAAAATCCAGATCATGGCTGCATAAACCTGGCCGATACAGGTTTCCTGGGGCTATTTTTCCCAGATAAGCATATGGATTTTCTATATTTCCTTTTTGCGCCATCCCATGTCCCCCATATTTACTCCGCCATATCCGGATGCACTCCGTCACCGCCAGGCCAACCGCCCCGGTTCCATCCATATCCCTGCCGCTTTTCCATCTGTTGAAATATTCACTCGGGTAACCCATCCGCCGATCTCCCATAGTAACCATTAACAACCGACTTTAAGGTATATGCAAGGTCATGAAGCTGAGTCAGACTATATATAAATTCAATATCCGGCTTTTGCTCAATATCAATAATAAATGAACGGATGATTCCCACTACATTCCTCCGTCACGGGAAGCTCATCCGCAATTGAATATCCTACAACCAAAATAAGAAGTAAAACAAACAAAAACCGTTCTTTTTCTATTATCATAATCCTCCTTTCATTACTTTCAGGCAGTGCATCCATCTCAACTCATCTCAACTCATCTCAACTCATCTCAACCCACCACATTCAAAAAAACCGGCCTTCTTTTTAAAATCACGTTAAAAGGAGGCGAAAATCATATGGAAAAC
>CAYMGZ010000507.1:0-1701 GCA_964390095.1 uncultured Lachnospiraceae bacterium
GGGCGAAGACCTTTTGCGCAAATGGTTCCGGCTGCCCGTTCCAAAAGGTCTGGAGCATGGGCGGAACCGGGGCGTGGAAAGAGAGGCATAGCCCCAGTTTCCTCATTATTAAAATGATAACACTATTTACCAGAAAATGCAATGGAAGATTGCTCAGGATTCTTTACAAGAAAAGGTAAAATTTTCTGTAATAATGAAAGAAAAATACAGAGGATATTGAAAAATTGGCAGGTTTATGATATAATATCAATATGTATTCTGCAAAAATGGCAGGAGCAAAGTACGGCAACCAGAAAAAGTATAAGAAAGAGGGGAAATGTGATGGAATTAAAAGATTTTTTGGACTTTAAGCTGCTGCAGGACATCCAGAACCAATTTTCCGATGCGACAGGGCTTGCAGCGATTGTTGTGGACAATAAGGGAAATTATATTACGGAAGGGAGTAATTTTACGGATTTTTGCGTGAGGTATACGCGCGCTTCAAGGGAAGGTCAGAGACGCTGTGAAAAATGTAACCAGGAATGTACCGGTACATACCGCTGCCATGCAGGGTTGATGGATTTTTCCTGTGACATCATGGTGGAGGGGGAGAAGCTTGGCACGGTAATTGGCGGGCAGGTTCTCTCGGAGGAGCCGGATGAGGAAAAGTTTGCGGCGATTGCGAAAGAGCTTGGCATCCCGGAGCGTGAGTACATTTCGGCAGTAAAAAAGGTGCCGGTTCGCCCGGAGAAGGCAATCCATGCCGCGGCAAAGCTGCTTGAGTTTATGGTTAATTATGTGGTAAACTTTGAGTATATGAAGTTTAAAAACCGGACGGCAACAAAGGTCCTGGATGAGGAGCTTGGTGTGACAACGACGATGGTGGGCACGATCAATGCAAAGACGAAGGCACTGGAGAAGATCGCGTCGAAGCAGAACATCCTTGCGCTGAATGCGTCCATTGAGGCAGGCCGTGCAGGGGCGCTCGGCGCAGGTTTTGCAGTGGTTGCGTCGCAGATGGGAGACCTTTCCAAGCAGTCCGGTGTGATTTATAAGGATATCCAGCAGCTGGCATCGGATATTTACACGTCCGTCCAGAAGATGAACGCGAACCGGTGATGGTTTGTTTGGTGTGGCGGTAAATAAGGCCGGGGAGGGATTCGGGTTATGCAGGAAGATGGATTTGCGGGGATGACGGCGGACAGGGCAGATACCATGGATGCCATGCCGAAATTGGAAAATTTTGGGGAAACCGGGTGCGAAAGTATTGCTGCAAAAAATGTGGATTCCGTGGAAACGGATGCCACACTGGAAGCGGAAAATTCCGGGGAAACCGGGTGCGTGGATCCTGCACCGGGGGCAGATGCCGTTTTGGGGCAAGAAAATCCCGCCGCGGCAGGGGATGAGGAAACCGCAATTGGGGGAGGATGTACAGCGGCAGGGATGACGGCAGTTGAAAAACAGGTTGCGGAGCTGGAAGCGGAAAATGAGAGGCTGAAAGATTCTTTTGAACCGCTTTATACGGAGATCGGACGGAATTTTTATGAAAAATTGCCGGGATATGAACTTGCAATCACGGGTGCGGTGGAAAAGCTGAACCAGCTCAATGAACAGATCCATGATAATTATCTTTCTACCCTGCGCCTTAAGGGAATTCGCTATTGCCCGGAATGTGAGCATATTGTGGATGATGAGACGGTATTCTGCGGTGTGTGCGGAACA
>CAYMGZ010000507.1:1711-2291 GCA_964390095.1 uncultured Lachnospiraceae bacterium
CAAGGATCGACCCGGTCGGGGAAGTGGACGAGCAGAGTGTCCTTTGTGGATGCTGTGGTGCGGTCAATGACCGGAAGAACCATTTTTGTATCAAATGCGGGCAAAAGCTTCAGACACCGGGGGATACTTTCCGGCGATGTCCTTCTTGCGGAATGCAGCTTCCGCTGGATGCACATTTCTGTGAGGAGTGCGGAACAAAACTGTCCTGAGTGTAGGATGGAAGGCTGGCTGGCAAAAGTATACCATGATAGGAAGGGCGATGTCCGGTGACGGCATCGTCTTTTTTGATATTGATGCAAAATGTGCGAAATTTTATAGAATATTTTACGTTTTTTTAAAGGAGCAAAAAATAGTTAACGTTTTTGCAATTTTTTTTATGAAAAAATCGCAAATTGTTGTTGACATTGCACAAGGAATCGTATAATATAGAATCATGGATCAACGAAATTCTAAAATGTTTTAGGTTTTCGTATAGTTGAATGGAGGAGATTTTATGAGAAGAAAGGTTTTTGCAACTTTGTGTGCGGCAGCGATGCTCATCAGCACGGTTTCCGTTGCAGCACCGCAGACGGTGAAGGCT
>CAYMGZ010000508.1:0-2290 GCA_964390095.1 uncultured Lachnospiraceae bacterium
TAAAAAATCAAAAAAACTGTGAATCTAAGGGCATTTCCGTTATGTTTTATAACAGATCATTACTCTTTCAACACAGTTTTTTATTTACATGGTTTTTCCTAAAAAATGCTATTCATTGTAAAATAATGTAAGTTTTATATCCTGCGGGTAATCGCCGAAACAGTTCCCGAACAGGTTCAGGCCCCCCGGATGCCTTGCGTCCTCCTTGATCCCGATCCGTACTGAAATGTATTCCGTTTTTGACAATTCATACTCCGCCAAAGTAAACTCCGAAACTTTTTCGCCGTCCAGGAAAGTCCCCTCCTCCGTAAATGACCAGGTCTTTAACACGCCATACTGGGTATTTTTGTCCGGCCACCATTCCGGGTTTAGTTTCCCGCGCCTGCCGCCAAAATCGCTCGGGCAGTAAAAGGTTCCTGCATCCTTCCCGTTCATCCAGACCGTGATGTCGGACGGCCACGCCAAATTGTACTCATGGTCCTCCGAACATACCTCAAAGGAAAGCTCCGCCCGCACCTCATGTACCTTTTTAAGCAGATGGTTCGGGAAGCGGTATTCCACATAACCCCTGCCAAGCCAGAGGAGCTTCGCATTGGAACGCTCCGGATGATAAAAACAGCGCGGCTCGTCCTCCTCCCCGATCGGCCCCTTTTCCCCGACCAGCCCGCAGGTTGGCTCCACATAGTAATCCACAAAATTCCCGATCGGCATCTGGATTACTTCCGCATGCTCCCGCATATCATACGCCGTGACCAATTCCAGTTCCGCCCGGTCAACCACTTTGCTGCAAAGTTTCATGGAACCGCGGATCCCAGGCTGCAAGGTCGTCCTGATCAGCCCCGCCGCCTCCAAAACCCGGATATGGGATGCGGCAGAGGAGGGCGGGATGGAAAGCGCCTCCGCGATCTCATTGATGTTTTGCTCCTGCCCACAAAGAAGTTTTAAGATGTCAAGGCGGGTTTCCACCGATAACGCCTTGCCCAGCAGCACCAGCCGCTTTGTATCATCCAAGCGGATTTTCACTGACGGTTTCATTCCTGTACCCCTTTCCTTACTTATTTCTTACATTTGCCTGCCCCACCTTGCACGGGGGCAGGAAAGATGCTATGATGGATTACACTTAAAAAAATGGAGGCTGCTATGACAAAAACAACAATTCTCCTTTTAAATATAGCCGGCACCGCATCCATCGTATATTTTGCAATGATCCTGTTTTTCTCCGGCATAAAGACTTCCTTTTTATGGTTCTGGCCGTTTTTTGCCACCTGCTGCCTTGGTGCATCCTTCCTGCTGCGCTTTGCCGGGAAACATACAAACGACCTGCCTTGGCGCATCCTTTCCCCGGTGATGCTCTCCGGCATCTGGGCCGCATTTACCATATTGTTCCTCGTGGAGTGCTTTATTTTGCGCGCGGCCTGCACGCCGCCGTCGGGCGGGGCAGACTACATGGTCATACTTGGCGCGCAGGTGCGCGGCGACGTGCCGTCCCTCACGCTCAAGGCACGGATTGACGCTGCCGCCGAATATCTTTTGGCACACCCGCAGGTGGTTGCCATCTGTTCCGGCGGACAGGGGAGCGGGGAAAACAAATCGGAAGCCGCCGCCATCCGCGACGGGCTGGTTGCCGCCGGGGTCGCAAAGGACCGCATCCTCTTGGAGGAAGCTTCGACCAATACCGTGGAAAACCTGCGCTTTTGCAGGGACATGCTCCCCTCTGCCAATACCCCCACCGTGATTGTCACCAGCGATTTCCACTGCCGGAGGGCAGGGCTGATTGCACAAAAGCATGGATATCTTAATGTCTCTACCCTTCCTGCCACACAGTTTTTGCTTACCACGCCACACTATTTCCTCCGTGAGTTTTTCGCGCTTGTAAAAGATTTCCTTGTCGGAAACCTCTGAGGGAACGCCGCCTATTTATCATTGAGCATCAACTCGACCACCTTGCTGATATAGGTCAGGCGTTCCTTATCCCCATCCGACCATTTGCGCGACAGTTCGCTTTTCTTGCAGTAAGCGATATATCCCTCGTGGTGCAAAAAACCCATCTTGTAGACCAGTGCCGCCTTGATCCCATGCCCCGTCAGATATTGGTATGTTTTGGGGCAGAGCTGCTCAATCAGCCCCGTGCGGTCGATGACCGCAAGGTTTTTCCCCTTATAAAGGTGGACAAAATTTTCTTCCCCAAGGCAGTCTTTTAATGATTCCATGGCGCGCAGCCCCTCCCCTGCATCCCAGCAAAATTCAATCAGGATGTTCGTGTTATACCGGTAAAACAGCTGTACATCCT
>CAYMGZ010000509.1:0-2289 GCA_964390095.1 uncultured Lachnospiraceae bacterium
TGATCACGGTAGGTAAAACGGAATTGATACTCCATGCGTCTGTCTGCATGGAAGGGGAGGATTTCCCATTGACCCGGGTCCATGAGAAAGCAAAGAAGAACCAGAGAAAAAGTACACCATCCTACCATAGTGCATATTATGCACATTTTACGGAACGATTTGGAAATCTTTTTTTACAAAAGGAAAATGCAAACATGCCAATTTTTGTAAATTATGGAACGAACCGATCCGTACTTGACATTCCGGACCGGATACGGAAAAAACATGAGTTTGATAAGTTGTCCGCCTTGGAACGTGCAATCGAAAATGAATTGGATTTCCGGACTTTTTTTGAATGGTATCGGGATCAGGAGGCAAACGAGGTCATTGAAGCAAGGGAACAGGAAAATATAAAATATAACGATCCCATATTAAAATGTGTCCGCCATGCGATTGAAGCAATGATTGGGAATGTTTCAAACCTTAGGGTCAAAAGGAACCCTGTCAGGATGGTGGTGGATAAATCCGGACAGGAAATCCGGGTGGATTTATTGTCGGATGGGGAGAAATGTACCCTTGCCATGTTTGGGGATCTGGCCAGAAGGCTGGCATTGGCAAACCCTGCGCTTTCAAACCCATTGGAGGGGAAGGGAATCGTATTGATTGATGAGATCGAGTTGCATATGCACCCGCTCTGGCAAAGGAAAGTTTTGAGGATCTTAAGGGAAATATTCCCCAATATTCAGTTTATTATCACAACACATTCGCCGCAGGTTTTAGGGGAAGCGGATGAGCGGTATAATATTTTCGTATTGTTAGAAAAAGAAGGTATGGGATGTGAAGTGCAGCAGATTAAAAGGCTGGACGGATATGATAGCAATATGATCTTAGAAAAATATATGGGTATCGATTCGAAGAATGTGGAGGTGAAAAAATTAATATTAGAAATCAACCGCTTGATTGCACAGAAAAAATATTCCAATGCGGAAGGATTGCTCCAAAAATTGGCGGAGATTTCGGGGGTTATGGATGAGGAATATATTCTGGCAACAGGCTTTTTGAGGAGGAGTAAGATACTGGATGAGAAAAATCGACCGACAGAAGGAACCTGATTTTTGGAAAGAATACAGGAAGCAGCATCCAAACAAACGTTATACGGATCTGGGGGAATCCTCCGAGGGGAATGAATTGCGGCAGAGATTGCGCAAATTTTTAATTCAATCCCAGTATGGTTTATGTGCTTATTGCTGTAGGAAAATTGATTTAGGGCATTCATTGAATGAGCATATAAAACCACAGGCGATTTATCCGAAAAAAACAATGGAATATGAAAATCTGGTTGCCTCTTGTAGAGATGAAAGTGAAAATACAACCTGTGGGGTAAGAAAAAGGGATGAGTATAACGAAAAATTGTTTGTATCGCCTTTGGATGAGGACTGCGAAGAAAAATTTGTTTTTTACCCAAACGGGCAGGTTGATGGAGTGGGGGAATCCGGGGAATACACATGCAAACTATTGAACTTGAATGCTTATGCCCTGCAAAGGGCAAGAATGGCTCAATATAAAGTCTGCTCTAGTTTTAAAGATGAGGGGTTGGTATATTCCTATTTCCTTGTGCCAAACCAAGACGGGGAAATGGCGGCATATTCTGATATGATTGAATTTTTTTATAAACGGGGTGACTTTGGTCTTGCAGGAGAGGGATAGGGAATAGCAATCTTCTTAGAAAAGGTTTTTGGGAGGAATACAATGGACTATAAATTTTATGGCTGGGAGCATGCAGATGTTCCAGTGGCAATGGGGCAATACAGGGGAATCCGGACACCGAGGGATCTGTATGACGCGCTTTCCGGTATCTGGTGCGAATATACCTGTGCGCCGAGGATGCGTGCGGACTGGAGCAGGGAAAACAAGACACTTGGGCAATGTTCAATCACAGCTTTCCTCGCGCAGGATATTTTTGGCGGGAAGGTCTATGGGATTTTGCGGGAAGGCGGGAATTACCATTGCTACAATGTGGTTGATGACTGTATTTTTGACCTTACCAGTGAGCAGTTTGGGGATGAGGTGCTAAACTACGAAAATAACCCGGAACAATTCCGCGAGGTGCATTTTGCGAAAGAGGAAAAGCGGAAGCGGTATGAATATCTGAAGGAAGAATTCAATAAAAAATTTGGGATGCCACAGGAATGACTTCGGTCGTTCCTGTGGTATTTTTCTATGCGCAGGTCCGTGGTCCGTGAAGAGGGAGTATGCCATTAAGGCGGCGCACAGGCAGTAAGGAGTGCGCGCCGAGTAGGGGGAACTTCC
>CAYMGZ010000510.1:0-2285 GCA_964390095.1 uncultured Lachnospiraceae bacterium
GACAATCCCCCACTCCATCAGGAGCGCAGCCGCCCCCGTCACAAACGGCGCTGCCATCGAAGTTCCCGTCTTCAGGCTATACCCGCCCCCCGGCGCAGCCGTCAGAATATCCACCCCCGGCGCGACCAGGTCCGGCTTTTCCTGTTTTGTTCCAACCGCATACCCGCGCCCTGAAAAATATGCATAGCTTCCGGCTCCGGAATCATATGCCCCCACGGAGATCACGCCCGCTGCCGTGGAAGGGATCGTAAGCGTTGTTTCTGGCGTTCCGCGGACAAACCCCGTTTCCTTTGCCACCGCCCCGCTCCCCGGAAGCCACAGGCGGTACTCCCCAAAAACAATGCGGACCGGGGTCAGCAAAAGCCTCCAGATCCCCCCGGTTATTACGCCCACCGTTGGCAGGAATGCAAAATAAATCTCCTGGTTTACCGAATAGGGCTTTGGCTCCCCGTAATAAACCGCGACCCTCGTCCGGTCCAGAACCGCCTGGCGCACGTTCCCCGGCCGTACACTCCCGCTCCCTTCCTGTATCACCTCCCGGTCACCGTTCGGGGCAATCAGTTCGATCCGGAATTCATCCGCGAAATTCTTCCAAAGCTGCAGGGTCAGGGAACGCTCCCCCGCGCCTACCGCAAATTCCTCCGTCCGCGCACCAGCACTTAAATTTCCTGCTGCATGCCCCCTTGCCGCGCCCTCGTTGCCCGTTCCGGCAATGATACAGTTCCTCCCAAAATTTGACACTTCGTTCAAATACTGCTCAAGCAAAGAAGTTCCGTCGTGTGCCCCGTAATTATTGCCGAAGCTTAAGTTGATGGCGATCGGCATGCGCCTTGCCGCCGCCTCCCGCGCCAGGAAATCCACCGCGGTCATCAGGTTGGTCGTGCGCGGGAAGGAATTCCCTACCGAATTCCCAAGCTTCACTACCATCAGTTCGCTCTCATACGCCACGCCGCGGTACCTTCCGCCCGAAGCCCTGCCATTTCCCGCCGCAATCCCTGCCACGGCGGTCCCATGCCCCGATATGTCGGTCGCGGGCACGATGGAAAACCGCTCCGGCACGCTTTTTGCCTGCAATGCCCGGTCAATTTCCTCCTTTGTATAGACCTGCCCTGCCGTCTGGTCCCAGTAGAGCAGGATGCGCGTTGTCCCATCCGCATTGCAAAAATCCGGGTGCGCATAATCAATGCCGGAATCCACGATCCCGACCAGGATGCCCCTCCCGCCAAGCTGTGTCTCCCCGCCGTTCCCCACGGTATTTACAGGCAGGCAGGAAGCCGCCGTGGCATCCTCCAACTCAAAATACAGCCGGTTCGGTTTTTCTGCAAACTCGATTTCCGGCTGTAAAAGAAGTTCTTCTATTTTGTCCTGTGCGATTGTTATGACCGCATAATAATTGATCAGCAAAACCGCCTCGAACCCAAGACGTTCTGCCAAATCCTCCAGATCGCCATTGTATTTTACGATCAGTTCCCACCGGTTTGTCAGGGCATCGTACCCGGTGCTCAGCGCCGATGAAGCCTCCCTTTCCGCTTCCGGGAGGGAAATGGCCAAATTTAAGGAATTGTCCGCCTTGCCACTCTCCATGCTGCCTCCAGCCTGCATATCTAAGGCTTTTATAATGAATTCTTTTCATTCTATGCGGCAGATGGGGGGAAATATTCTTTCCGCTTCCTACTCCACGGCCGCGAGCAGTTCCTGCGGCTTGAATGGCTTTTTGATATAACCGTCCGCGCATAATTCCCGGATGGCATCGCTTACTTCGGATTCCTCGTTGCCCGTCAAAAAGAGTACCCGCATCCCCTTCCCAAGCCCTTCTGCCCTGATCTGGCGCAAGGTTTCAATCCCGTTTTTCCCCGGCATTTCCACATCCAGAAGCAGCACGTCAAAAGAATTCCCGCGCAGCAAGGCAATCCCTGCGTCACCGCTGTCCACAGCTTCCACTTCATGCTGCCCCTTTTTTAACATCATCCCCGCCAGCTTGCGGTTCATTGCGTCATCGTCCACGATCAATATTTTTTTGCCCATCGTTATCTCCTTTCACCAGCCTGCCCGTACATGGGTTACAGCCTTTTTGCCGCCCGTATACTGGACATATTTTTCAGGAAAGCCACCCAAAAACCCTCTATCCCTATTTTAGCGTACCTGTATGGCGTTGTCAATGCATACAAAAAACTTAAGTTTCCGTGCTTAATCCAAGGCTGGGCTGACGGTACTTTGGACATTTTTAAAAAGCAAAGACATAAAAATATTGACAAATGCGCATAAAGTGTGTATAATCAACATAT
>CAYMGZ010000511.1:0-2280 GCA_964390095.1 uncultured Lachnospiraceae bacterium
GCGAGGCATTTTGGAAACCATTGTTTGGGAAGCTGAAAGATACCTACCCGGATGCCCTTGGGGATGTGGACCTTACACAGTTTATCCGCGGCATCAACAAGGCGGAGCCGGGGCCTGTCCGCACGGAGGCGGATGAACTGACTTACCCGCTGCATATCATGATCCGCTATGAGATAGAAAAAATGCTGATGGAGGATATGCTCTCGGTCGAGGAACTGCCACGCGTCTGGAATGAAAAATATGAAGAATACCTTGGCATTACCCCGAAGAACGATACGGAGGGCGTATTGCAGGATGTGCACTGGTCCGGCGGGATGTTTGGCTATTTCCCGTCCTACGCGATCGGGAACGCCGTGGCGGCACAGATTTATGCCTATATGCATAATGACGTGAATGTAAAAGAATGTCTGGAGACCGGGAAACTTATGCCAATCCGCGAATACCTGCGCGAACACATCCATTGTTTTGGTTCGACCAAAAATATGAATGAGCTGTTGGCTGCCATGACGGGCGAACCGTTAAATGCGGAGTATTATACGAAATATCTGACGGAGAAATATACAAAACTGTATCTCTCGTAAAAATGGATGAATGGATGGTAAAAAGGGAAGCTAAAATATGGCGGACCGGCATAAAATGGAGTGTCCATCCTGCGCCAGCCCGCCAACCCTTTATTTCTCATCCAATTCCGATGTACAGTGCGGGCACCTCGTCGCCTTGATGTCGATCACGGACATGCAGTGCGGGCATTTCTTCGTTGTCGGCGCTGCCGGCGGCTCTTCTTTCCTTAATTTGTTCATCGCTTTTACAATCAGGAATACGACAAATGCCATGATGATAAAATTAAGTACGCCGGAGAGGAAGGTTCCGAAATTGATTGTCGCAACACCTGCCTCCTGCGCCATGGCCAGGGTTTCGTACTTCTTGCCGTCCAGCGCAATGAACCAGTTGGAAAAATCCAGTTTTCCCGTAAACAGGCTTAGAAACGGCATGATGATGTCGTTGACGAGGGATGTCACAAGCGAGTTGAATGCCCCACCGATGATGACACCGACCGCTAAATCCATCATGTTCCCCCGCAGGGCAAATTTTTTGAATTCTTTTAACATCTTGGTTTCTCCTTATTTAAGTTCCGCATATCCCCTCCCAGTCCCGGACACCGGGCACCGGCAGAGGGCTTTTTTCTTTGTTCCTCCGAAAAATTCCCTCTGGGGCACTGTGCGGGAAAGGGCGTATGCCATTTTTTTCAACCAAGCATATTATAATTATTTTGCAGGGAAATTGCAAGTTAAACTTGCATATTAGGGGAAAACAGGATAAACTAACAGAAAGCATGTTGCTATAAAAAATAAGAAAAGAGGATTGGCTTATGAAACTTTGGGGAGGACGCTTTACGAAGGAGACGGATGCGCTGGTACATAATTTTAACGCATCCATCTCCTTTGACCAGAAATTTTACCGCCAGGACATTGCGGGCAGCATCGCCCATGTGCGTATGTTGGAAAAACAGGGAATCCTGACACCGGAGGAGGGCAAAAAGATCGTCGATGGGCTGGCAGGCATTTTAAAAGATATCGAGGACAAAACCCTGATCATTGACGGCACACAGGAGGATATCCATAGTTTTGTCGAGGCAAATTTGATCGACCGCATCGGGGAGACGGGAAAAAAGCTGCATACCGGGCGCAGCCGCAATGACCAGGTGGCGCTGGACATGAAACTCTATGTGCGCGATGAGGTTGTGGAAATTAACCATCTTTTAAAAACCCTGCTGCAGGAACTCTATACCGTGATGGAACAGAACACGGACACATTCATGCCTGGTTTTACACATCTGCAAAAGGCGCAGCCCGTAACCCTTGCGCACCATGTCGGCGCATATTTCGAGATGTTGAAACGCGACCGCGGCCGCCTGTGCGACCTCTACGCGCGCATGAATTACTGCCCGCTTGGTGCCGGGGCGCTCGCGGGCACTACTTACCCGCTCGACCGTGCCTACACGGCATCCCTGCTTGGATTTGACGGTCCGACTTTAAACAGTATGGATTCCGTGTCCGACCGTGATTACATCATTGAGCTGCTTTGTGCGCTCTCCACGGTCATGATGCATTTAAGCCGTTTCTGCGAGGAAATCATTCTCTGGAATTCGAATGAATACCGTTTCGTTGAGCTGGATGATGCGTATTCGACCGGTAGCAGCATTATGCCGCAGAAAAAAAACCCGGATATCGCCGAGTTAATCCGCGGCAAGACCGGGCGTGTCTACGGGGCGCTCGTCTC
>CAYMGZ010000512.1:0-2268 GCA_964390095.1 uncultured Lachnospiraceae bacterium
TTTTCCCAAAAAATCTTTTTTTCACATTGAACAAAAATTCTTCGCTTTTTCCACCATTTTCCCATAAATCCCCCGCACCCTGTCCACATCGCTCCCATGCAGGTATTCATGCCAGAACACAAAGGAGGTAATCACATCCGCAGCGTCCATATGGCGGCGGATTTCCCGCGGCGACAGGGTTTTCCCGGAACGGCGTTTTACTTCCTGTGTGTAAAAAGCAATTGCCTGATTTTGATTTGGACAGATACCATCCGCATTCAGCCTGCCAAAAAAGAAACTCAAATCCCCGGATGCCGCCCCCACGGAAACACCCTGCCAGTCGCAGATTTTAAGGTTTCCCCCGTCATCCACAAGCAAATTATCCCAATGGAAATCCCCGTGGTTTAGCACGGCTTCCTCCGCTTTATGCCATTTTACGATGTGATTAATTTCCTTTGCAAGCCCTGTCAGGGGAGCTGCCGAAAAAACATCCGGGTGTTCGTCAAGCACACTTCGCCATCCAAAAATCGAGGATATGATTTCATCCTTCGAAAGCAGTTTTACTTCCTCCGGCTCTTTTTTCAAAAATGCCGGAATGTCTGTGGTGTGTACGGCTGCAATTGTCTCCATGATATTTTTTAGCAATGCGCTATCCAACTTTTCCCGCGAAAGCGTCTGGTAGTGTTTCATCAATATAGCTGTCTCCTCGCCCGTGTAAGAAATATCTACGATTTCTGGCAGGAACCCGGAAAAAACACCATCTTTTTTGCCACTGGCATATTCATACCAGACTGCTTCCTTCTGGTATGCGGCATACTGCCCTGCATCCGAAAGTTCTTCTTTCCTCACGCATTTCAAAACATATTTCCCTGCGATATCATATACCTTCGCACCACTGGCTCCTCCGGCGAGCAATATTTTTTCATTGTTTTCCAGATATTTTTTTGCTTCCTGAATATTCATTTTTGCCTCCTGATTGTTCCGATTTTTTTTGCGCCGTCTATTGATTTATCCCCGCATGATTTAACCCATTATTGGTACCTCCTTCCCTGCATTTCAAACATTTTAGCGTATATGCCATTTTTCTTTATTAACTCATTATGCGAACCATCTTCCGCCACTTTTCCATTTTGAATCAGAAGGATTCTGTCCGCCATTTTCGTTGTTGACAGCCTGTGGGAAATGATAACAACCGTTTTGTCATGCAGCATATGGAAGACAAGTTCATTAAATTCACTTTCTGCTTTCGGATCCAGCGCGCTTGATGGCTCATCCAAAACCACCATTCTTCTATCGCGGAACAACACTCTCGCCAGTGCCAGTTTTTGTTTCTGTCCCCCTGAAAATACGACACCTTTGCCGTTAAATTCCCTTGAATAATCGCTGTCTCCCCGCTCGGGCAAGCCTTCCAGCACATTGCGCAGACCGACCATATCAAGCGCCCGGTCCAAACTCCCACCTTCCGCTTGTTTATCGACAATATCCATTTTGACGTTCTCATACAGCGTTAACGCAAACAGCTGGAAGTTTTGAACCAATATACTGCACACATTCTTCCGATAAAAATCCACATCATAGCCGCGGATATCCATTCCGTTTACGAGGATTTTACCTTCGTCAGGGTCATACAGCCTTAGCAAAAGTTTCACAAGCGTGCTCTTCCCTGCCCCATTGCTTCCGACAATCGCCACTTTTTCATTCGCTTTGATTTCCAAATTTAAACCGTCTAAAATTTTGTGCTCCCCGTCATAGGAAAAAGACACGTTGGCAAATGCAATCGTGACCGGGGTATCAGCACCTGTTTTCAGACCCTGATCCGACACGATGATGTTTTCCATTTCCATAAAATGAATAAACTTTTCAATATAAATACTGTTATTGTGTAATTCCTTTACCGAATTTACAAAATTATTCATGTTTCCTTTGATAGTACCGTAGGCATTCCACAGGGCAGTCATCACATCAAAGCGATATGCGCATTTCACAAGCACCAAGTAGGCAAGATAAAGCAATGTCAAAAAATCGCCGATGATTTTTTTCATCAGATTGTCGCCGGAACAAACAATCGCTTTTTTCACTCCATAAGCCGCATAGATATCGTTTAGCTTTTTTGAGGAAGATGTCAGTTTATCGAACAAGACGTTTCCGATATTCGTCATCTTAATATCTTTTGCATTTTGCTTTAAGAAAAACATGCGGTTTGCGTAATTGATTTCTTTATTGTACGGCATGATTTTATTATAAATCTCCCCATTGATTTTATTAAGCTTAATCTGATATAGAAACGAG
>CAYMGZ010000513.1:0-2258 GCA_964390095.1 uncultured Lachnospiraceae bacterium
GGACATTTTCCTTGGCGAACCGTGTGCATCCCCCGGAGGGAACATGTCCGAAGGACATGGTATAATATCAATAAAATACGATACTGCGCCTGCAAAATCTTCGAAAGGATCCCCTAATATGAAATACTACCAGTTCACCCCCACCCTTCCCCTTTCCTACCATTATTCAGGAAAATTCAAGGCCCCGAACACGGAATGGATGCACCTGACACGCCAACTGACGGATTTTGAATTGATCGTTGTTACAGACGGAACGCTATATATCGCGGCCGATCACCAAAAATACACGGTTGCCACAGGTGAATATCTCCTGATGGCACCCATCTGCCACCAATACGGCTACCGTGCAGGGGATTGCACATTCTACTGGCTGCATTTTGGCGATACCAAAAGCATCCTCCCCCTCCCCCACCCATCCCAGGGAAAACCTCCATTGGCCGGCACCACGGACTTTATGCCCCCATTCCCGGAACAAGGTATGCTGCCTGCCATGGAGCGCATTATCGTATTGATGAAACAGCTTCAGGATTCCGACCGCCGTTACGGCCCCACCGCCTTAAACAATTTCCTCGCCTCCGCAGTCCTATCCGAGCTTGCCGCACAGACCGAAAACCGTGACCGGTATGCGCACGCCAAGGAAACACAGCTTTTTAGCGATATCCGTGACCATATCGAGCTACATATTTCCGAACAGTTAAGGGTGCGGGCAATCGCGGATTATTTCGGCTATAATGAAAAATATCTATCCACCATGTTCCGGCAATGGGCAGGGGTTTCCATCAAACAATACATTCTGCAGGCCAAGATGGACCATGCAAAGGCAGAGCTTTCCGATACCAACCGCTCCATCTCCCAGATTGGTTACAGCCTTGGCTACAGCGACCCGCACAATTTCACCAATGCCTTCAAAAAACTGACCGGGCTCTCTCCGGGCGCATACCGGGAGAGCTATTCAAAACGGCGGGTAAACCAAAACTGAATGAGGTTTTACGACTACTTGTAATCTTTTTCTTGCTTTTTTCACGTTAATGTGCTAATCTGTATGTAAGACTACAAGAACAGCCGATCCTCAAAATACTGTAATATGGAGGCAAAAAATGAATTTCTTAGAAAAACTTGATTTCCTAATGGACAAATACCACCTGAACAAACGGGCCTTATCCCAAAAAAGCGAAATACCTTATACAACAATCGATGCATGGTACAAAAAAGGCTATGAAGGCATAAAACTTACTACCCTCCGGAAATTAAATAATTTTTTTAATACAAGCCTTGACTATTGGATCATGGACGAAATAACCGACCCATGTTACGGAAAAACAACTGATTTTAAAATTGATCATACAGAAATGAACCATGTGGAAAAATACCGCGCACTTGACCCACACGGCAAGGAAATGGTTGACCTTGTCCTTGACCACGAAACTGCAAGGGTTGCCGAACTCCAAAAACAGGCTGCCCGCACTGCAGAACCAAAGCAAGGCCACCAGCCCCTCCCAACCCGGACCATCAGCTATTACCAACGGCTTACATCTGCCGGAGCCGCCGGGTATCTTTTCCATGATATTCCGACGGACACGATCAAAGTTCCTGACACACCGACTTCCCAACGGGCAGATTTTGTTCTTGTTGTCGGAGATGATAGCATGGAACCGGACTATTTCCGGGGTGAGATGGTATTTGTGGAAAAAACGGCAGACCTAAAAATCGGCGAAACCGGGGTTTTTGTCCGCGGGAATGAATGCTTTGTAAAAGAAGCTGGCGAGGATACCTTGATTTCAAGAAACGAAAAATATCCGAATGTCAAAAAGAGCAATGATATTGTAGCAGTTGGAAAAGTAATCGGAAAACTCGAATAGATCCAGAAGGCTCATCCGATACTATGCGCGGACGACCGGAAGCCACGCCCCTGCCAGCGTATACTCACTTTCCGCTGTGGTCGCAACCCCGCCATCAAAATGTACATGATATCACAGCAATTGATATCCAAACAGAAATTAACAAACTTTGATTTTAAAATATCGAAACAGTCATTAATTATACTAAAATATCAGCAGACAAAAACAGCCGCAAACCCTTGGTTTCTCTCGGAATCCTCCGGTCTGCGGCTGTCTACCGTCAGTGCAGTTGATGGGACTTGAACCCACACCCACGTAAGTGGACATGAACCTGAATCATGCGCGTATGCCAATTCCGCCACAACTGCAAAAACAATGCTTATATATATTAACACTGAATTTCCCATTTGTCAATCCCCC
>CAYMGZ010000514.1:0-2254 GCA_964390095.1 uncultured Lachnospiraceae bacterium
GCGATACCACCAGATAATCCGGATTTCTTCCCGCCAGAACCTCCTTCACATTTGCAAGCCACTGCGCAGTCACACGCACATCCGCCGTGTCAAGCACCGCAATCTTTTCATCCATAATTACATAAGAATTATATGTAACACCGTTCGGCACTTCATACTGGTTTTCAAACAAAAAACCGCCGTCCGCCTGTGCCCCGGTGTAATAAATGCAATCGGTAATTTTTTCCATTTTTATGCCTCTTTCTGTCTTATATCGTTGGCGATTCATTATCGCAGGCTGCGCCGAGCACGGCCGCCCCACGGCATCTACAGCTTCGTGCGAGTGCATCCGTCCTCCTGTTATCCGCCAATCCTTTTTCCATCCCCGGTTCCTTTTTCCCTCGCGACATAGGAAACCCAGTCCTTCATCCGCAATTCCTCCACGATCTCGAAACCGTTTTCGGTAAGCGCGTCCACAACCTCACCTGCCTTCATGTCAATGATGCCGGAACTGATAAAATACGCGCCGGGTGCCATATGTTTTTTCACGGTGGCAGACAGCGGGATGATCACATCCGCAAGGATATTGGCGACCACGACATTGTAACAGCCTTCGCCCACCTGCCCTGCAAATACCTCATCGCCAATGACATTCCCTGCCAAAAACTCCACGGTTCCCTGCGCGCGCGCTGCCTTTTCCTGCGGGGCATGCACCGTTAAATGGTTGATCTGCGCATTCTCCTTTGCCGTCACGACCGCATTTTGATCAATGTCCGTGCCGACAGCGCAGCCTGCTCCAAGCTTCATCCCAATAATGGATAGGATCCCGCTGCCACAGCCTACGTCAAGGAGTGCATCGCCCGCCTTTAAATATTTTTTTAGGCCGGCAATGCAAAGTTTTGTTGTTTCATGCGCACCCGTGCCAAAGGCCGTGCCCGGGTCAATCTCCACAACCAGGTCGCCGGGGCGCATATCCTTTAACTCCTCCCAGGTCGGTTTGATGACAATGGAATCATCCACCCGGAACGGTTTGAAAAACTCCTTCCAGTTATTCATCCAGTCCTTATCCTCGGTCTCACCAAACGAAATATGCCCCGTCCCCACATCGGCAAACGCACGGATTTCCTCAAGCCCCGTCTGGATGCGTGCCGCGATGTCCTCCATATCCTGGTCCATCTCAAGATAGCAATGGATGCGCGCCGTGCCGTCATCTTCCGGCAGTTCCGGCAGGATGTCAATGAACATTTTCTGTTTGTCTTCCTCGGAAAGCGGTACATTGTCCTCGATCTCAATGCCTTCAATCCCAAGTTCCGCAAGCAGCTCACTGATAAAATCCACAGCCTGCGTCGTCGTCTCGATTGTAAGTTTTTTCCATTTCATGTTGATCTCCTGTCTGGAACCATGCTATTTTTTAAAAAACGACTTTTTCTTTTCTTTCGGGGAATCATCTTCCACCGGCTTTCCGTTAAAAGAATCATCCAGCTTTTTGATCAGGTCCTTTTGTTCGTTGGTCAGTTTTGTCGGCACCTGCACAATCAGGTTGACATAGTGGTCACCGCGCACCTGCTTGTTGCGCAGGCTTGGCACACCCTTGCCGCGCAGGCGCACCTTCGTGTCCGTCTGCGTTCCCGGTTTTACCGTGTAGAGCACGTCGCCGTCCACCGTGGAAATGCGCACATCCCCGCCGAGTGCCGCCGTTGTGAAGGAAAGCGGCGCGGAGGAATAAATGTCAACACCTTCCCGCTGGAAAACCGGATGGGAGCTTACCGTCACTTCAACCAAAAGGTCACCGCGCTCGCCGCCGTTGATGCCCGGTTCCCCTTTATCCCGGATGCGGATGCTCTGCCCGTCATCAATCCCCGCCGGGATGGAAACCTGTATTTTCTTCTTTTTCGTGATATAGCCGCTGCCGTAACAGTCCGGGCATTTGTCGCGGATGATCTTGCCGGAGCCGTTACAATCCGGGCAAGGACGCACTTGGCGGACCATGCCAAACAAGGACTGCTGGGTGACGGCTACCTGGCCGGAACCATTACATTTTTTACAGGTTTCCGCGGATGTACCCGGCTTTGCGCCCGTGCCGTGGCATTTCTCGCACGGGTCCTTTAAGTTTAATTCCAGCTCTTTTTCCGTGCCGAACACCGCTTCCTCGAAGGTGATGCGGATGCCGGTGCGCAGATTTGCTCCTTTCATCGGGCCATTTCCGCCACGGGAACGGCTCCGGCCGCCGCCGAACAAATCACCGAAAATATCGCCGAAAATATCGCCCATGCTC
>CAYMGZ010000515.1:0-2250 GCA_964390095.1 uncultured Lachnospiraceae bacterium
AACCGACAATCGGGCTGGATGTGTTCAGCAAGGACGCGATTGCGCGTTTCTTAAACCGGATGCGGGAGGAACAGAAAACGACCGTGATCCTGACAACGCATGACCTGGAGGAAATGAAGGAAATCTGTGACCGGGCGATCATCCTTGATGAGGGGAGGATTTTGTTTGATGAGGGGATCGGTACGCTATTAAAGAATTACAATCAGAGAAAAAAGATTGTTTTTTCAACAAAAAACGAGAAAATACATTTTCATTTCACGCAGGAGGGCATTTCGGTTACGGAAAAGCCATACTGCCTTGAAGTGGATCATGTTGCCCATGACCAATTGCCGACATTGATCCATGCCATGGTTTCGGAAAATACCGTGGTGGATATCATTATTGAGGAAACGGATTTTACGGGCATTATAAAACTACTTTTGGGGAAAGGCGGGGAAGGGACATGTTGAAAAAAGGTTTGGAATACTTTGTGCTGAATATCTGGCTTACCATGCGCACGAGATTAACTTACCGCGCCGCCACGATATTGAAACTTTGCGTAAATCTCTTTCTTACCATACTGTATATTTACCTTTGGAAGGCGATTTATGGGGGGAGGGAACTGGTCAATGGATTTACTCTGCAGGATATGCTTTCCTACATATTTCTTTCGAGGATTTTCCGGAATTTATATCCATACGGTATTTCCGGGGCTTATGGGGAACTGATCAAAAGTGGACAGATCGCGGTATCGCTGTTGCGCCCGGTCAGGATTGAGCTGCAGCTTTTATCCGCATCGGCCGGGAGTGCGCTCTATGATTTTATTTTTTGCGGCCTTCCCTCCTTGGTTTTGTTCCATCTTTTTGTTCCGGGTCAGGGCGCGGATTTTGCAGTTTTCCCGAAGATGGTTCTCTGGGTTTTTGCTTCCTGCGTTTTTGTTTCCCTGTTGGAATTGACCATCGGGACATTAAGCTATTACACGCAGAATTTATGGGGGCTGAATGTTTTTAAGACGGCAATGATTTCTTTTTTGTCGGGTGAATTGCTTCCGATCCAGTTTTATCCTGCGCGCCTTATGGCATTGTTTGAATGCCTGCCGTTTGCATCCATCTATTATATTCCGGTACTGCTTTTTTTGGGAAAGACAGTGGGGGATTTAAGGATGTATCTGGTGGTTTTGTGGGGGAGCAATGCCTTTTTGATGCTGGTTTATTTGTTTTTGTCAAAACGGATGATCCGGCATATTACGGTACAGGGAGGATGAGCGCTTTGGGATGGCTTTGGAAAAGGATCAAGAAACGGGTTTGTCTGTATGTTACTTTTTTTAAGGTGAATTACCGGGAACTGGAAGTGGACAGCCTCGATTTTCTGTTTGGGATCGCCGCAAAATTGTTAGAGTATGCGGCGGAACTTCTCGCCCTGTTTTTTATTTTCGAGCTGGTACCGGAAATTAACGGGTGGGATAAATATCAGGTGTTTTTTGTTTTCGGGCTGAATATGGTCGGGTTTTCCCTGTGGTCATGCTTTTTCATCAATACGATTACGCTGCCATATTATATCCAGAGAGGGGAATTTGACCGTTTCCTTGTCCGTCCGCTCCCGCCGCTTTTGCAGATTTTACTGGATGGTTTTGACGATGATTCGTGGGGGGAACTGGCGACGGGTCTGGCGGTGCTTGTCTATGCGTGGGTGAAGTTGGGTGTTGGGCTTTGGTGGCTTCCGGCCGTGGTGGTTGTGGTGGTGTCAGGATGTTTTATTTATGCGGGGATTTCCATCCTGCTTTCCACTATTTCCTTTTTTACGGTCGCCAAGGTGGATGCGGCGGATGTTACAATGCAGATTAAGGAAATTGCCAAGTATCCGATTACGATTTACCCGAAGGTGCTGCAGTTTATTTTTACTTTTCTTTTCCCGGTTGCGTTTGTGGCGTTTCTGCCGATGCGCGTGATCATGGGGGATATAGGGATGGGCTGGGTCTTGCTGGTTCCGGTGGTCGCGGGCGCGTTTTACTGGCTGTCAAAAAGAGTGTGGATGCTTGGGCTGCGGCATTATGGGAGCAGTGGAACGTAAAGGGGTTTTCCTGTGGCAATTTTTCTGTTTTTGCGATTTCCAAAGGAACCGTATTTTTAACGGTTCCTTTGCATCACTTTTTGGTGAGATTTGAAAGAGGTGTTGACATATTCAAATGTATGTGCTAGAATCAAATTAACTTAGTAATATTACTAAGTTAACAAAGTAAATGCAGAGAGGTGATTTTATGAATTCTAACAC
>CAYMGZ010000516.1:0-2240 GCA_964390095.1 uncultured Lachnospiraceae bacterium
CTGTAACCCTTTTAATGCATCCACAAAAACAAGATGTTCCTGCAATTTTAAATCACAAGAATAATCATCTTGGAAACAATCATCCAAAATAACATATCGGTCCACCTCCGGGTGCATATTCAAATAAGCGTTGATTTCCTCCGTCCTGCTGTGATATTCTTCTCCATATGGGGTAATATCAACATCATCTACATTGTTGCGCTTAAAAAACTCTAAAAGCAAATCCCAGTTTACACCACCGCGGCGATGGCTTGAAATAACTACCACTTTCGCATTCATCCTATGTATCAATTCACAAATATTTTTTCCCGCATCCGGCAATAAAGTCTGCACTTCCAAATCCGGCTGAAAAATATTCAATACGCCATCAATATCGAGAAATACTGTCAGCGGTTGACGAGCCACCTGCGACCTGACATAAGCTAACATTTCTTTACAAACAAGTTCCGTCGCATGAATGTCTTTGCCCCATTCCTCAATAATCCTGTGCCCTTCCAACAATGCCTCCTCATATTGCTCCTGTGTAAATTTCCCCGACTGATACGCGGCATCCAATTCGTCTTTGTCGTCCACCAATACATCACCGCTTGTTGTAAGCATAACATCTAAATATTGATCCATAAAAGCCAGCACGCCATCCTCATCAATGGCCACAGAATGGATTACATCGATATACCATGCGGATACATCCCCATTTTCCATAAACATTGCCGTAATAGAATGTTTCTTTCCATCGGGAATTAAAGTAAGCCAGCACATTCCTTTCCCAGCTACGGGAACCCTCCCTGCCTTTTCAAAAAAATCCCAATACATATATTTCCCGTCCGTCAATTCGTTCAACGCTGCCCAACCATGGAACTTGTCACATTCAATACGCATTTGATAATAGGGAAAATATTGAAATCCCCATTTCAAATCCCTTGTCAATCTTTTTTTCGTCATGAAATCACCTCTGCATTAAACCAGCCGCTTTAATTTCATCTCAAACACTGGCTTTGTCACATATTCCATATAAACCGGTCTGCCCGTATATTCCAGATATGCTTTATAGCGCTCCACGATCGCGGGTGTCTGGATCAACGAAAGCACTTCGCCCTTTGGCACGAATTTTGATTCGGAATTCTCATCCGACGGCCTTGGCATTCCGCTTACTGCACGGCAGATAAAGTCCAGCATTACCTTGGTCGGTATTTCCTTCACCCCGCTGTGTCCCGGGTATTTTTTCGTGTTGGAGGCAATGCAGAAAAGTTCCCCGACTGTAACCTCCATCCCTGTCTCCTCCATAATCTCCCGCTTTACCGCGTCAATCACATTTTCTCCGACCTCGACCTGCCCGCCCGGAAACACCCATCCGGAATTATAGGTCTTTACAAGCAGCACCTCATCCTTTTCGTTCGTCACAATCCCCGCCCCTGCGACAATATGTGTCGGCATGACCCATGTCCCATTTTCCATACGGATCTCCTTCCTTTCCTGCAATCTCTTTTATCTGCTATTCTTGCGGCAGTCAACCGGAACAATGTCTCCTCCCTCAAACAATGCTTCGAAAATCTCCAGTGTTTCCTCACTTAACCGCCTTGTTGCGCACAGGCAGTTCGACATCACGTTCCCTTTTGTGTCAAAGCGCAGCTCCTTTTCCTTGCTTTTTGGATACCCAAAACGAAGTGCTGGCACCAATTCATCGGGCAGGGCACGCGGAATAATCTTGGAACCGTTATCTCCCCACACCGCCCATTTTGAACAGCAGTTAAATGGCTCCTGATGTGCCAGATGTGGCTTTTTCGGCGTACCGTAATACAATTCCCAGTCCACCCCTTCCGGTGTCAGTGCCCCGCAGGAATTTCCCAATTCGCGCACCAGATAATCATAGGCAGCTTCCCGGTGTTCTACCGGAAGACGCGCCATCACATAAAGTTTTTTGTCCATCAAGGTAAGCGGAAATACAATATCCCCTACTTTCACCGAAGTAATTGCAGGCATCCGGGCATGGATGCTTCCAAAAACCACCTTGATTGGACCTGCATCCCCCGCCTTTTGTAATTCCTTCACCCGATCCTGCGGCCAATAAACCATATACCCCGCCATACATTCCGTTCCTCCATTCTTTGGCTGTTACAAATTTTTAATCCTGCCGCACCATCACATTTTTATGGCTTCCATGTCCCTTCCCGGAAATGCAGCCCCAAACTGCACCCTACGGCAGCATCCCTCCCCATCTGTCACATATCAAAACATGCCGG
>CAYMGZ010000517.1:0-2236 GCA_964390095.1 uncultured Lachnospiraceae bacterium
TATTTTGAAATTTTGAAAAATCCATCCGATCCAGCGCAATGTCTCTTAACGTATCAACAGACTGTTCGATTTTAGAAATCAGTGCATTGATCTCGTCCCCCACAGTTTCAGCCGTCAGCACAAGCTCTTTTTCCGCGTCCGTGTTCGACAGATTCCTTGAATAAGATATGCTCATCATCCCGATGACCGCTGCGGAAATCAGAGCGCAGACAATAATGCTAAGCGTTACTTTTGTTTTGATAGAATGCATAAAAAACCCCTCCTTGTACAATGCCCATATTTTCACCGTTCGCCACGGAATGTCCCTTTGGACCGGACTGTAAATTAGTACAGATATAATATCCATCCTAACAAATATTATATCATACAAAAAACAGCAAAACAAGCGCGTCTTACCATCTTCCCCAAAGTCTTTTGGACATCTTTTGGACAATTCCATAAAAACCTGTTAGTAATAAGGAGGGGCTTTTTTCTATCCTTCCACTATTTTTTTACTCTGCTTCCCAGCACACCTTATGCAGCCCGGCAAACAGATCGTCATATGCCATCCGCTTCCCCTCAAAACGCGTCACGCCGATGCGGATTCCAAGCGCGATCTGCCTGTCTTCAAAGGCAAAGCATTCGCCCTCATGGACACGTATTTTCGCGGCAACCTCCTCCGCATACTTCCGGTCCTCGCTGCCCGTCAGGAGCACAAACTCATCCCCCCCGATACGGAACACCACATCCTCCCCGCCCGCAGCTTCACATAACCGGCGCATCGTCTCAAGCAGCGCCAGGTCACCCGCCTTGTGGGAAATCTCATTGATCGAGGAAAGCATCCTCGTATCGCAGCAGACAAACCAACAATTTTTTCTCTTTACAAAAAGGTCATAAAGCTCACTGATATCAACCCGTTTTGTTCCCATCATATCATCGTCTCCTTCCATAACCGGTGTCAAAAGCCGTGGATAAATCTCCGAAAAACGCCCCCGCGTGCGGAATTCGGACGGATTGCAATTCCAAACATTCCGGAATGCGCGCGTAAAGGACTCGTTCGTGCTGTAACCGTAACACAGGGCAACATCAAGGATCGGCAGGTCCGGGTGTTCCCTTAGCATCCGTGCCGCCCTCGTCATCCGCCTGCGCACCAGGTAATCATGCACCGAAATCCGGTTGACACAGCGGAACAGTTTTTCGAGCTTTGACTTGGAGCAATAACATGCCGCAGCGATATCCTCTGTCCGGATTTCATCGCCGATATGGCATTCCATATATTCCAGCGCGTCCGCCAGCAATTCCATATTCTCCAAACCAATCCCCCCTTTTTTGTTCCGGTGTGTTGTTTGTTCCTTTTGCAAAACCGCTTTTAACTTGTAGCAAAAAATCCCCCACCTCTAAGGTGGCGGGAGCACGTCACACTCTGCAGATTATGAAAAGCTTCCCACGCACAGTATAACATAAAAAAAGAAAGGACGCTTGACATTTTGAGTAAATCAAGCGCCTTCCCATCGAAAGCATTTTTTTGCCCTGTTTCCTAAAAATCCCCTGTAAAACTCCATGCCGTATTTTTGTCCTACACCCCCGTAGCCTGTTTTGACGGCACGCACGCCACGGCTTTTTCCGCCTTCTTTGCCGCAATCCTGTCCGGAATGAGGTAAGCCGCCACATACATGACACCCGAAAGCCCCATCGCCCAAAACACATCCTTCACCGAATGCTGTTTCACAAAAACCGTGGACAGGCAAATTGACGCCGACAGCACGGCAGAACCAATGCGTACAGCTTTCTTTGATTTCAGGGATTCACATTGATTGATCCCGATACAGACCCCGATGGAATTAAAACAATGGATGCTCGGGCAGCAATTGATTGCCCGGTCATTCGCATAAATAAAACCTGTCAGGCGGGTCAAAATATTCTCCCTCCCAAGCGTTTCAAGGTCCGGCCGGAAATCAATCCCATTCGGCCAAACGGTATACGTCATGAGTGCCACCGTCATCCCGATAAACAAAAACCCCACCAGTTGGTAATATTCCCTGCGCTTAGCAAAGAAGAAAAAGTACGCGATCACAAGCAATATGTACGGGAACCAAATATAATACGGTATGATGAACCACTCGCAAAATGGAATCTTATCATCCAACGGCACATGTACCATGGCATAATCTTCCCTTACCACCTTGCCAAGCAGCCCCCACCAAGTCAGGTAGACCAACGCATAAAAAAGCGTCCATGCATGTTGATATTTTTTCAG
>CAYMGZ010000518.1:0-2233 GCA_964390095.1 uncultured Lachnospiraceae bacterium
AACATGACACCTTACGATGAAAGACACTGGACAAATCGGTTTGATGTCGGGAAATGCCTTGCTTCCGCCGAGTCCGGCTACGCGCCGGCGCAGTATGAGATTGGGCAGTGCTACAAGCGGGGCGCGGGGGTGGAAAAGGATTTTACCGCCGCCGTGGCCTGGTTTGAGAAGGCGGCAAATCAGGGCAACGCGGCGGCACAGCGGAGCCTTGGCTATTGTTATGAGAATGGCGAGGGCGTTTTACAGGATTGGGGGAAGGCGCTGTATTGGTACGGGCGCGGAGCCGAGGGGGGTGATGCGGACGCACAGCAAAATCTTGCAAACTGTTACCGGTTTGGGGAGGGTGTTGAGGAAACCGATTACGAGAAGGCGGTTTACTGGTATATGGAGGCGGCAAAGCAGGGGCATGAGGGTGCACAGAACAATCTCGGGGTCTGCTACGAACTTGGGCTTGGTGTCGGGAAGGATTTGGATCAGGCATTCTACTGGTATGGGGAGGCTGCCGAGGAAGGGGAAAACGGCGCGCAGTATAATCTGGGACGGTGTTACCACAAAGGGATCGGTGTGGAACAAAATTACGAGGAGGCGGTGTACTGGTACGAAAAGGCGGCGAAGTACGGCAGCGTGAATGCCGTGGCGAACCTCGGGGCGATGTACGCAGGAGGGGAGGGAGTTCCGAAGGATATGCATCAGGCCGTTTCCCTGTACCGCAAGGCTGCCGAAATGGGTTCGGCGGCGGCACAGTACAATCTTGGCTGCTGTTATATGTCCGGGGAGGGTATTTTGCAGGATTACGCGCAGGCGGCTTACTGGTTAAAAAAAGCGGTGGAACAGGGTGATACCGATGCGCAGTATAGTCTTTCTGACCTTTATGAATACGGGAAGGGTGTGGAACTTGACGAGAAAAAGGCGATGGAGCTGTGTTTGAAGGCTGCCGAAGGGGGGAATGTGGATGCGCAGTATTCCGCAGGCCATAATTACCATGCCGGAAACCTTGTGGAGACTGATTTTGAAAAGGCTGTCTACTGGTATCGGAAAGCGGCAGAGCAGGGAAACGAGAAGGCACAGTGTTGGCTTGGGCTTTGTTATGAGAAAGGCGAAGGTGTGGGGGAGGACTGTGATGAGGCGGTTTCTTTCTACCGCAAGGCTGCAGGGCAAGGGTACGACGAAGCACAGTATTTCCTTGGAAATTGCTACAGAGATGCTTATGGTGTAGAGAAGGATATGGGGCAGGCTGCCGCACTGTATGAAAGGGCGGCCATTTCGGGGAATCCACGTGCGCAGTATGCACTTGCGGATTGTTACGCGCATGGAAGCGGTGTAGAACAAAACCTGGAACTTGCTTTTACATGGTATGAGAAGGCGGCGAGGCAAGGGCATGCGTTTGCGCAGGCCGCAGTTGCAAACAGTTACGGGGAAGGTGCCGGCGTGGACAAGGATGCCCAAAAGGCGGCTTACTGGTATGAAAAAGCGGCAGAGCAGGGGGATGCGGACGCACAGTTTTACCTTGCTTATTGTTATGAAAATGGTGTGGGTGTAGAAAAAGATGACATGAAAGCGATGGAATGGTGCCGGAAAGCGGCGGAGGGTGGGAAGGCGGCAGCACAGTATTATATGGGGCATTGCTACCGTTTTGGCAGGAACTTAGGGCAGGATTTTGAGGAAGCGTTTTGCTGGTATGGGAAGGCGGCAAAGCAGGGGCACCCTGAGGCGCAATTTGCGCTTGGCGAGTGTTACCAGAACGGCATCGGTGTGGGGGAAGATGGGGACGAGGCATTTCAATGGTACAAAAAGGCAGCGGAGGGGGGACTTGCATCCGCCCAGAATAAGCTTGGTGTTTGCTATACGAACGGGGTTGGTGTGGGGCAGGATTTTAAGAAGGCGTTTTCCTGGTTTAAGAAGGCGGCAAAGCAGGGGAATGCGATGGCACAGTACAATACTGGGGGTTTTTATGCTATGGGCAGGGGCGTAAAACAGAATGTGGACAAGGCGATTCCGTATTTGCAGGCTGCGGCAGAGCAGGGGCATGAGAAGGCGAAGGCAATGCTGGAGCGGCTTGGGTATTAGAAGGTCGCTTTATGGGTTTGTGGGCAGGAAATGAAAAACGGCTTGGATCTTGATGGCAAAGGAGGGAAAATAATGTCAAGCAATACTGATATGATAATTTATAGTGTACAATTCTGGCAGGGAAATTTCTATATTGACCGATGCCGTGCTTATGCCGAGTCCGGTT
>CAYMGZ010000519.1:0-1923 GCA_964390095.1 uncultured Lachnospiraceae bacterium
CCATAAAAATAAAATCATATTGAGCAAAAAATGCCCCATCCTGCCATAGCGAACCTTTCCCTGCCGGGAGATAGACTTCCCAGCGGTTTTGGCCTTGCTGCCCTGCCCCCGCTGCCCGGCCGGGACAAAGCCCCACGCCATCCGCCAGGTCTTTTAGCACATCGGCGGCATCCCCGACCAAAAGCGCGATGCCATCCGCCCTCGGCGATGCCTTCAGGTTTTCCTTTGCCGGTCCAACGCGCATCGCGACTTTTTCGATGGTCGCAATCCTTGCCCCCGCCGGCATATATTCCCCCATATACATGCAGGAAAAACCGACTGCCGCCCCAATTTCGAGAATCCGCTTTGGTTTCCTCCACCGCATCAGAAAACGCAAAAGTGCCTGAGCATCCTTGCGGATGATCGGCACTTCACAAACGGCCGCCTGCCGCTCAAGTTCTGCCAGATAAGGCGGCATATCCGGCTCCAACGAGCAAAGATACGCCGCGATCCTTTCTTCTACCACTGTGGATCCATGGTCCTTCATGGTTTCTCCCCCTTAGCACCACCTGTTTTTTCCGCGTCATGAGAACCGCCTGCGTTACCGGCACTGCCGCTATCCGCCGCAGGCTCCTTCCCACCTGCGGCATCCTCCCCGGTGCCGTTTCCATCCGCCGTATCCCCTTCACCGCCTTTTGTTCCGCCAATGCCGTCCTTCGCGGATTCCAGGCTTTCCTCCGCAGCGATGGAATTTTTCGCATCCGTGATCACCGCCAGGATCTCATTGTAATCCATCGAAGTGTTCAGGACATAGGTTCCCGGCATGATATCATAATTCTTCAGCTTCGTCTTAAAATAAAAGGAATACTTATCCACAATGACAAGGCTTGTCTCAAGCTTTGTCGCAATATTCATCGTCGTCTCACCACGGTAAATCTGGATGGGTACATCCGTCCCCGGCTCCTCTGTGCGTGCCACGGAGCCAAACACCTCATACGAAAAATGGTAGAGGGAAGTAGCCCCCTTGTAAACGGCGGCAACCACCAGGATATAAAATATGACATTTAAGATAAACCGCGTGATCGCCCCGGTCAGGCGCAGCGCCAGCTTCCCCGATGTTGACTTCTTCATATTGCAGCCTTTCTTTATACTTCCATGATGATTGGCAGGATCATCGGATTGCGCTTCATTTTCTTCCAGAGATAATCGCTCAGCGAATCCTTGATCTCATTTTTTATTTTGCCCCAGTCCGTCGTATTCTTCGCAAAACAATGGTCGAGCGCCTCATTGACAACTTCCGCCGCTTCCTCCATCAAATTTTCCGCCTCGCGCACATAGACAAACCCGCGCGAGACAATGTCAGGTCCTGCAAGCAGCTGGTTCGAATATTTTTCAAGCGTCAGCACCACGATGATCAGCCCGTTCTCGGACAGGTACTGCCTGTCACGCAGCACAATGTTGCCGACATCGCCCACACCAAGGCCATCCACAAAAATGCCCTGTGCCGGGACACTCCCCGTCACCGCCGCATGCTCCTCGGAAAGCTCCAATACATCCCCTGATTTTAACAGCAGCACATTTTCCTTCGGCACGCCCATTTCCTGTGCGAGTTCGCTGTGGCGGATGCGGTGGCGGTACTCCCCGTGCACCGGGATCGCATACTTTGGCCTTGTCAGGGCGTAAATCAGCTTGATTTCCTCCTGGCAGGCATGGCCGGACACATGCGTATCCTGAAAAATCACCTTCGCCCCCATCATCGTCAGCTCATTGATCACCTTCGAAACACTTTTCTCGTTGCCAGGGATCGGCGTGGAACTGAAAATAACCGTGTCGCCCGGCTTGATTGTCACTTTCTTGTGGATGTTCGCCGCCATGCGCGAGAGCGCCGCCATTGCCTCCCCCTGGCTCCCGGTCGTGACAAGGGTCAGCTGGTCATCCGTATAA
>CAYMGZ010000519.1:1933-2232 GCA_964390095.1 uncultured Lachnospiraceae bacterium
TCATCTCCTCAATGTCAATCAGCAAATGGTCCGGGATATCAATGTAGCCAAGCTCCATCGCCGTCGTGATGATGTTGACCATGCTCCTGCCCTCAATCACAACCTTCCTGCCGTATTTATTTGCCGAATTGATGATCTGCTGCACACGGTCCACGTTGGACGCAAATGTTGCGATGATGATGCGGTTGCTGCGGTGCTCCGCAAATATATTGTCAAAGGTCTTCCCGACCGTGCGTTCCGATGGCGTAAAGCCCGGTCTTAAAACATTCGTACTTTCACATAAAAGGGCTAATACGCCT
>CAYMGZ010000520.1:0-2226 GCA_964390095.1 uncultured Lachnospiraceae bacterium
CGAAATTAAAGATTGCCGCCATCGCCTCGCCCGCGCCTTTGCGCAAAATCGCGTACAAGCACCGCTCTTCCTGGTGGCAGTCCAGCCACAAAAAACCATCCTGCCCATAGTCATCCCCATAAAGTGCCGGATGCCCCAGATAAATCCGGTTCAACTCCGCCATATAGTGGTAGAAGGAATCATGGATCGGATAAGTCCGCAATTCCCAATCCTGCTGCCTCTTCTCATCCCACTCACGCAGCTGCCCGATTTCATTCGCCATAAAATTCAATTTTTTCCCAGGATGCACCATCATATACATGTACAGCGCCCGCCCCTGCGGGAATTTCATCCCGTACTCCCCGCTCATTTTCTGCAGGATCGTCGCCTTCCCATGCACCACCTCATCGTGCGAGAGCGGGAGCAGGTAGCGTTCGTTCCAGTAATACATCATGGAAAACGTCAGCTTATGGTAGCGCTCCGTCCTCTGTTCCGGAAGCGACTGGAAATATTCCAGCGTATCATGCATCCAGCCAAGGTCCCATTTATAGTCAAAACCAAGCCCGCCCTGTGCGATTTCCCTTGTCACCCCGGCGTAGTTGGTCGAATCCTCCGCAATCAGCATACAGCCCGGATTCCTCTGCTTAAGCCCGGCATTCATCACCTTTAGGAATTCGACCCCGTTCCCGTTCACCCCGCGCCGCTCCTCGCCCTGCCAGTAAATGATACGGCTGATGGCATCCATGCGGACCCCGTCAAAATGAAATTCCTTCAGCCAATAATTGGCACAGGACTGCAAAAAGCTGCGCACCTCCCCGCGGGAATGCATGAAATTATAGCTTCCCCACTCGCTCACCCCCACATCCTGGTGCGGGTACTCATACAGTGCCGTCCCATCATAATGCGCCAGGGCATAGGCATCCACCGCGAAATGCACCAGAACAAAATCAACGATCACCCCGATGCCGTTCTGGTGCAGCAAGTCAATAAAATGCATCAGCCCGTCCGGCGTGCCATACCGGCTGGTCGGCGCAAAAAAGCCTGTATTCTGGTATCCCCAGCTCTCATCGCACGGATGCTCACTGATTGGCAAAAGCTCCACATAATTATAGCCGCTCTCCTTCAGGTATTCAATGAGCGGTTCTGCCAGCTCGTCATAATGGTACCACGCCCCGTCCTCCGTGCGTCTCCACGAGCCAAAATGCATCTCGTAAATGTTGAGCGGCTGATCCAGGCAGTTGGTACGCTTCGCCATCCATTCCGCATCCTCAAATTTGTACTTATACAGATCTGTAATCACCGACTTGTGGTCCGGACGCAGTTCCATGGCAAAACCATACGGGTCACAGTGGTCCGTATACCCCCCGTCCTGCGTGTAGATCCGGTATTCATAGAAATCCCCCTCCTTCGCATCCGGAAGGAAAACCTCGTAAAACTGGCCGTCGTAAATCCGCTGCATCGGGATTTCCCTGCCCCCGTGCAGCACGCAGATGCCCTTTGCCCCCGGCGCAAACGTGCGGAACATCGTTCCCTCCGGCGTGATGTGCGCGCCGAGGTATTCATATGCGTCAAAAACCTGCCCTACGTAAAATTCATACATGTTCATGGAAAAATACCTCCTGTTTTTTTAAGTCCCATCTAACGTTTCCTATACCTTTGCACATATTTTAGCACGGATCAACCCGATATGTCCATGTTTTTTCCGATTTACTTCCTTTCAATTTTACAAATTTCTCTTTTCCGCCAGATCTTCCGTAAAAGTTGCACATCACCCCGGGGGAATACCAGAAAATGCACGCACATAAATTGCTATGCCCCTGTCATCCGCCATGACATGCGAGGCATGTTACGCCTCACTCCGATTAAGAAACAATCCGGATACCGGAACAAACTGCAATGTCCGGTTATAAAGCGGATGGTTCCCATCTAGCAGGGGACTGCGCAGAAATACGTATCAATACATTCACTAATGTTGTCACTGCCGAAGTCCCTCAAGCTGCCGCCTGATAAAAAGGTGTATCGTATGGAAGTTTTTATACTCCATTCCGATACACCTTAGTGCGTAAAACAGTTGCAAAAACATATTCTTTATTTAACGAACTCATACTTATTTATTTTTTCAATCTTACAGGTATGTTTTTTCGTTTTCTTACTGTAATTTATACCAACTAGGATAGCATCATTCCCCGGATTCAAATAATATCCCATTTCACCACCTCATTGACACACTTTTATCCCAACTTGTCC
>CAYMGZ010000521.1:0-2226 GCA_964390095.1 uncultured Lachnospiraceae bacterium
GCCGGAGAGTATTTACAATGAGCCGGAAAATGCCTTTGTGGCGGATTTTATCGGCGAAAGCAATATTATTTCCGCAACGATGGTAAAGGACCGCCTTGTCAATATCCTCGGTGTGAATTTCGCCTGTGTGGATGAGGGCTTTGGGGAAAATACGCCGGTCGATGTTGTCATCCGGCCGGAGGATATTGACCTTGTTGCCCCGGAAAACGGCATAATCACAGGGCGCGTCACCTCCTTGATTTTTAAGGGGGTGCACTATGAGATGGAGGTCATGGCAAACGGCTTTGAGTGGCTGGTCCATTCCACGGATATGGCAAAGGTCGGCTCCGAGGTCGGGATTCTTGTGGATCCGTTTGATATCCAGATTATGCATAAACCGGAATCGGAGGATGAGGCCATCAGTGTGAAAGGGGCGGATGGTTGGTGATATGGGGCTGGGGGTGACCCCTTTCACACGGAAGAATGAGAATGAACCCGTGTGGGGGTTCATTCTCATTCTTCTGGGCGGTTGCAATGGCTGAGGGGCTCCGCGTTCTTTCTGGTTGCCGGGATTGAGATATTTTTAGGGAGATTTTGTGTGATGAAGCGAAAGAATACAATTTTACTTTCAACGCCCTATGGTTTATGGATGCTTGGGTTTACGATTATCCCGCTGCTCATGATCCTGTATTACGGGATGACGGGGAGGGATGGCGGGTTTACGTTTGATAATCTTAAGTTGATTGCGACGGAGGAGAACCGGAGGGCTTTGTGGCTTTCCGTGCGGCTGTCACTGCTTTCGACGCTGCTGTGCCTCCTCATCGCCTACCCGCTCGCGATGATCCTGCGGAATGCAAGGTTCCAAAAAAGCCGGTCCATGGTCATGCTTTTTATCATGCCAATGTGGATGAATTCCCTGCTGCGCATCATCGCATGGCAGAATATCCTGGAACGCCGCGGGGTCTTGAATACACTGCTTGAGTTTTTGCACCTGCCGACGTTAAATATCATCAATTCGCCGGCGGCAATCGTGCTGGGGATGGTATATGATTTCCTGCCGTTCATGATCCTGCCGCTGTACAACACGCTTGTTAAGATTGATGAGAATGTCATCCATGCGGCACATGACCTTGGGGCAAATAATTTTTATACGTTCACGAAGATTATTTTCCCGCTTAGTATACCTGGGGTGATCTCCGGCATCACGATGGTTTTCGTGCCATCGCTGACGACCTTTGTTATCTCGGATATCCTTGGGGGAAGCAAGGTTTTGCTGATTGGGAACATCATCGAACAGCAGTTCCAGAAACTGAACAACTGGCATTCCGGTTCGGGGCTTTCGCTTGTGCTTATGGTGTTTGTGCTGATCAGCATGGCACTTGTCGGGAAATATGACAACGGGGAAAGGAGGGCAAACGTATGGTAAAAGCCAAAAGTTTTTTGCAGAAGTTTTATCTTGGGCTCGTAATCTTGTTTTTGTACGCCCCTATCCTTGTGCTTGTTGTCCTCTCGTTTAACAGTTCAAAATCCCGCTCGAAATGGGGTGGGTTTACAACGAAATGGTATTCTTCGATGTTCGCGAATGATACCATTATGCTGGCGCTAAAGGATACGCTGCTGATTGCGGCCCTTTCCGCGTTGATCGCGACCCTGCTCGGCACTGCCGCGGCAATCGCGATCAACCATATGCGCAAGGTCCCGCGCACGGTCATGCTCGGCATCACCAACATCCCCATGTTAAACGCGGAGATTGTGACCGGGATTTCCCTGATGCTGCTTTTCCTTGCAATTGGCCTTGACCTTGGTTTTTTTACGGTGCTGCTCTCCCACACGGCCTTTAACGTGCCCTACGTGATTTTAAGTGTCATGCCAAAGCTTGCGCAGACAAACCAAAGCACCTATGAAGCCGCGATGGACTTGGGCGCAACGCCGTTAAAAGCATTTTTTTTGGTGGTGCTGCCGGATATTTTCCCCGGCGTAATCTCCGGCTTCCTGCTTGCGTTCACGCTTTCGTTCGATGATTTTATCATCACGCATTTTACGCGCGGCGCAACAGTCAACACGCTCTCGACCCTGATTTATTCCGAGACGCGCAAGGGCATCAAGCCGGAAATGTATGCACTCTCGGCGCTGCTTTTTGCCGCGGTGCTCCTGCTGTTGATCTTAGTGAACCTGCTTGGGAAAAAGTCCGGGCCAAAAACCGTGCGGAATAATTGATTTTGGAGGTTTTTATATATGAAAAAGAAA
>CAYMGZ010000522.1:0-2213 GCA_964390095.1 uncultured Lachnospiraceae bacterium
TTGGGCATATTCACCCACATTTATCTACTATTTTAATTACTTAAAATTACCTCCTTAGCCAGATGCAAACCCATTTGCAATATTTTTCATCTGTCTTATATATCGGCATGGCAGAAAGAAATATTTAGCAATTCCCAAAAATTATTGTGCCACGGATCACAACCTGAAATCATTTGCTTTCTTTGAAAGTTCCTCGCTCAGGCTTACAAGTTTGTCCGTGCCTGCCGTACACTCGTCAATCGCACAGGAAAGATCCTGCATGCTTGCGCTTGTTTCCTGCGTTGATGCCGCATTTTCCTCGGAGATCGCCGCAAGCTGCTCCATGATGTTGCTGATCTCGTCCTTCATTGCGGTGATCTGCCTTGCCTGCTCCGAGATATTCCCCGCAGCGCCCGATACCTTGTCAATTTCCCTGCCAAGACCACCGAACGTCATATTCAAACCTTCCAGCTGGTCCATCTGGCCGCTGACATTCTGCTCCACACTCCCCATGCGCTCCACGCTGATGTCACTGTTGCGGATCAGCTGGCTGACAATCTCCGCAATCTGTTCCGCACCTTTGCTGCTCTCTTCTGAAAGGTTTCGGATTTCTTCCGCCACAACGGCAAACCCCCGGCCCGATTCACCTGCCCTTGCTGCCTCAATGGATGCGTTCAGGGAAAGCAGGTTGGTCTGCTGCGCAATATCCTGGATCAGGCTGACTGCTTCATTGATCTTTTGCGCGGAAACATTGGTATTGTTTGTTTCTTCCTTCAGTACCGTAACCTCCTCGGAGGTCTTCTTGCCAATATTGAGCAGCTTCTGTAATGCTTCATATGCCTGCTTTGCATAATTGTTCATCGACTCTACGGAACTGTTTAAGTTGCGGATGTCATTTGCATTCTGGTCAAGCGCCAAAGCAATATTAGCCACACTGTCGGAAGCCCTGCCCGACTCACTTGCCTGGTTCGTTGAACCCTTCGCAATCTCCTCCACCGCAATATTGATATTTCCAATATTTTGGGAAATCATGCTAAATTTTTCAAGGAATGACTTGTTTTCTTTATCCAAACCATCTGCGGAACCCTGAAGGTCGCGGATCACCTCATGGAAACTTTCCTGCACGGAATTCAGGCTGCGCGCGATGTCGCCGATTTCATCCCCACGCTTTAGGAACCTATCCTCAATCACACCGCTCAGATCCTTGTTTGCCAGACGCGCCATATAACCGGAAGTCGTAAGGAGTGCGCCCGTGATCTTGCGCAGGAATGTCAGGCAGCCGGCGATGGTAAAAATAATACTGATCACCGTCAAAATCCCTACTGCTTCCAAAACGCTGCCATTGACGAAATCATCCACCGCACTGCGGATCTTCCCGGTAAAAACAATCCCGATGATCTCATCATTACTTGGCTGCCGCAACGGCATATAATATGTTGTATAGAGGTTTCCCTGGATTTCAAGCTCTTTCAGGAACAGGGAATCCCCTGCAAGTACCCGGTTGGCTGTCCCGGAATCAAGGCTCGTATCAATGACACGTTTCCCGCTGTTATCTTTTATTGTTGTTGTCTTCCTGACATTCCCCCATAAAATCGTAACCTCGAGCCCTGTCATATTCCCAATCTTATCGATTTCTTCCGTCCTTGCCGTAAGGTTAACCTCGCCCTTATATAATTGGCCATCCTGCAAATAATAATCGTCATCGTTCAACCGCCCAAACAACTCCTCGACCAAAAAACAGGCGGACTTTAACTGCTCTTCCATCAAAGAATTTGCAAGTGACTTTGATTTTGACCCAAATACTACCATTGCAATTACAATCAGCAAAACTGCAAGGAGTAACACAAAGCCCATCAACTTTGCATTCAGCTTCTTCATCTTCTCCATAATTTTCCATAACCTCCTAATTCTTCTGATTTTCCCATTTTCCGTATGCCACTTAGGATTTCTGCCACTATGTATATGAAAAACAAATGGCTTGGATAGAGTATAGCATTTTTTTATATGCTTTTCAAGTTTTTTGCATAAATTGCATATTTTTTTCCATAGATTGCGGTAAAGTATGGGATAAATCCATAAGTTACTTAATTATGGAAGAAGAAAAATTTTTAAAATGTACCAAATTTTTCTTCCCTTTCAGTAATAATTTTCTTAATGGGGGTTCGTAGTTACCTTGCTCTTCCAAGAAAAAAATGGTCTACCAACCGTACCTCTTCCTGTATTTTAAGAGCATA
>CAYMGZ010000523.1:0-2210 GCA_964390095.1 uncultured Lachnospiraceae bacterium
GGGGCGAGGTTCATGCCGATTACCCCCATGGACGTGCGCCCTGTGCTGCGCACATCTTTTTCGTTAAAACGGATGCACATGCCATCTTTTGTGACAAGGAAAATATCCTTGTGGTTGTTGGTTGTTTTTACTTCAATCAGCTCGTCTTCCTCTTTCAGGCTGATTGCCTGTAGGCCATTTTTGCGGATGTTTTCATATTCACGGATTTTTGTCTTTTTTACCACGCCTTTTTTGGTCGCCATAAAGAGGTAACGGTTGTCCTTGTATTCTTTCAGTGAAATTACCGCTGTGATTTTTTCCTGCGGCAAAAGCTGCAGCAAATTGATGATTGCCGTGCCGCGCGCCGTGCGGGAAGATTCCGGGATTTCATAGGCTTTTAAGCGGTATACGCGGCCTTTGTTTGTAAAGAACATGATGTAATGATGGTTGGTTGTCATAAACATGTCCTCGATGAAGTCTTCCTCTAACGTCTGCATCCCCTTGATGCCCTTGCCGCCACGGTGCTGGCTTTTAAAATTGTCGATGGACATGCGCTTGATATAGCCAAGCCTTGTCATTGCAATTACAACATTGTCGTCCGGGATCAGGTCCTCCATGTTAATATCAAATTCATCATAACCAATGGAAGTCCTGCGCTCGTCACCATATTTATCCCGGATTGCAATCAGCTCATCCCGGACCACGCCAAGCAATACTTTTTCATCCGCTAAAATTTCCTTGAAACGCTTAATTTGTTTTTGGAGATCGTCGTATTCATTTTCCAGTTTTTCGCGTTCCAGGCCTGTCAGGGCGCGCAGGCGCATATCCACAATTGCCTGCGCCTGCGGGTCATCAAGGGAAAAACGCTCCATCAGGCGCTCTTTTGCGATTGGTGTTGTCTTGGAGGAACGGACGATATCAATGACTTCATCAATATGATCCAGTGCCGTAATCAGCCCCTGCAAGATATGGGCGCGTTCCTCGGCTTTGTTTAAGTCATACTGTGTCCTCCTGGTAACAACTTCTTCCTGGTGTTTTAAGTAATAATCAAGCATTTGCAGGAGGTTTAATATTTTTGGCTCATTATTAACTAAGGCAAGCATGATTACGCCAAAGGTGTCCTGCAACTGTGTATGTTTATATAATTGGTTTAACAAAACAGTTGGGTTCGCGTCACGGCGCAATTCTACAACAATGCGCATCCCTTCCCGGTTGGATTCGTCGCGCAGCTCCGTGATGCCGTCCAGTTTTTTGTCGCGCACCAGTTCTGCAATTTTTTCAATCAGGCGGGCTTTATTGACCATGTACGGGAGCTCGGTTACGACAATGCGGTTTTTCCCGTTTGCCATCGGCTCAATGTTTGTGACCGCGCGCACGCGGATCTTGCCGCGCCCGGTCCGGTAAGCTTCCTCGATGCCACGCGTGCCAAGGATCATTGCGCCGGTCGGGAAATCCGGGCCTTTTACGATTTCAAGGACTTCCTCGATGGTGGTTTCCTTGTCCTGTATTTTATTTTCAATCAGTTTTGCTACAGCATTGATCACTTCCCCGAGGTTGTGCGGCGGGATGTTTGTTGCCATGCCAACTGCAATGCCGGATGTACCGTTGACTAAGAGGTTCGGGATACGGGAAGGGAGTACATCCGGTTCTTTTTCCGTCTCGTCAAAGTTTGGCGAGAAATTAACAATATACATGCCAAAATCCGCAAGAATTTCCATGGAAATCTTGCTTAGGCGAGCCTCCGTATAACGCATGGCAGCGGCACCGTCACCATCGACAGAGCCAAAATTCCCATGGCCGTCCACAAGCGGGTAACGGGTGGACCAATCCTGCGCGAGGTTGACAAGCGCGCCATAAATGGAACTGTCGCCGTGGGGATGGTATTTACCCATTGTATCCCCGACGATACGCGCACATTTGCGGTGCGGCTTATCCGGCCCGTTGTTCAGCTCGATCATCGCATACAGGATTCTTCTTTGCACCGGCTTTAAACCGTCCCGCACATCCGGCAGGGCGCGCGCAGCGATCACGGACATGGCATACTCAATATAGGAGTTTTCCATTGTCTTTTTCAGATCAACATCGTTAATTTTATCAAATATTGTATCGTCCATTCATTTCCCCATTTCTGCGCGGAAAACTGCGCAATTAATTAATAAATATCCAGATTTTTTACAAATTTTGCGTTTGCTTCGATGAATTCACGGCGCGGGTCAACATCATCCCCCATC
>CAYMGZ010000524.1:0-2206 GCA_964390095.1 uncultured Lachnospiraceae bacterium
TTGTTTGTATTACAAGAGATTTTTTCACCATTTTCTTTGGGTTTGTGCCGCCCACACACCAATCTGTATGATTTTCACACCAAATTCTGTCAACGTGCCCCGTTATGACCTTCCATCCAGCACAAATCCCTGCAAATTATGGCACTTGCCCCAAAAAATCAATTCACAATCCAGCAGGAAACGGCTTTCCGGCACATCCTGACAATCCGCTACTGCCAAAGGCAGGTAGCCATCCCACTTTGCGGCTACCTGCCTTGTCTTAGCACGAAATATGAAAAACCCTCCGAAGCGTCTCATCCGTTTGGATCACTTCTTTCGCCCTTTCGCGGTACGCTTCCTCATGCAGGTACGTATGCCGGAACGGTTTGATGGACGGTGCCATGTCAATCGCCCGGATATAATCCTGCACGTCAAGGTTTAACGTCTCCACGTAATCAAAAAATCCCGTATCCGACAGCACGGTATGCACCCTCTTATAACGGTGGTCCTGCACCACGCTCATCAGGTAGGTCGCAATCCCGACCTGCACGCCGTGCAGCTGTGGGTTTTCCAGCATCTTATCTAACGCGTGGGAAATCAAGTGCTCACTGCCGCTCGTTGGCGCGCTGCTGCCCGCAATCTCATTGGCAATGCCGCTCATCGCGAGCGAGTCCATCAATTCCTTTAAAAACAGGTTTTCCTTGATGTCGGAAAACGGCGTGCGCACGAAACTGTTGACCGCTTTTTTCGCGATCATCATCGCAAAATCATCCACCTTCGCCGCGCCGTGCGCCTCCTCGAACAGCCAGTCGTAAAGCGCGGTAATCTTCGAGATCATATCCCCTATCCCCGAATACAGGAATCGCTCCGGCGCGCTTTTGATCACCCCGGAATCCACAATGATCCCGTAGGCAATCCGCGCAGGGACGGAGTGCCGCCTGCCGTTCACAAGCAGGGATGCGCTCGCACTCGAAAACCCATCGCTCGATGAGGAAGTTGGGATGCTGATAAATGGGAGCTTTTGTAAAAATCCTACATATTTTGCCGCATCGATCACCTTCCCGCCGCCAAGCCCGACCACCGCCTGCGTTTTGCTTGGCAGGCCAAAGGCAAATTCCGTGATGTCCTCAAGGCGCACCGTGTCAAGCTCCCGGTACTCAAGCACCTCGATCCCCGCACCGCGCAGGGATTCCATCACCGTGCTGCCGAACATGTCAATCAGCCCGTTCCCGAAATAAATCACCACTTTGTTTAACTGGTGGGCTTTTAAATAACCCCCGATCTTTGCAAGCGCGCCGTCCTCCACCTTAAGGAATGCCGGGATTGCAATGTAATTTCGCTGTTTGTCACCCATATGGTTCTCCTCCATTCTTTTTATATCCAGCGGTGAAATTCTGCCTTACCGCTATGGAATCTTCTTTTCCCATATAGCTTTCCCTTCACATAAAATACTTACACTTTTCTAAATAGAACTGCTGCTCTTTTTCAAACAGACGAATCAATTTACTTAGAGATTTTTCTTCTCTATACTCTTTCAATGCATCGAAATACTCATCTCTGTTTGCATCTTCAATCACAACTGGCACAATATTATTCTTCAGGCACTCTCTAAAAAGAATCAATCTGCCCGTCCTGCCATTTCCATCTTGGAAAGGATGAATACTCTCATATCTGACATGAAATTCAGCTAATACAGAAATATCTACTTTCTGACTATGATACCATTCCATTAGCAAACATATTTCCCTGGCGACATCCTCTGGCCTTACAGTCTGATACATACCAACCATATTAGGACGCTTTTTATAATCACCAATGGCATATCCATTAGCACGATCTTCAAACACCCCAGACTTCAACTCATAATGTAATTGCTTTATAACCTCCTGCGATAACACCTCATCCAATGTATCCAACATTTTATTGAACATGAGAAAATGTCCGTTCATTTCCTCAACATCCTTTGCTCTATAATAATCATCTGATTTGGGCAATGTCCCATTATCAAACAGGGAAGCAGTTTGCTCCTCAGTAAGTGTACTTCCTTCAATCTTGTTTGAGTTATAGGCAAGTAAACGCTGCGTATAAGCATACACACCAGACCTATCAAACTTCTCTCTTTCTATTTTAAATCTTTCCAGAAGGAAATCTAAAAATTCTTTTTCTTTATCCATATCAATCGCTGCGTACCTTTGCTGATTGTAACCATCAGACTGAGATTTCAGAT
>CAYMGZ010000525.1:0-2199 GCA_964390095.1 uncultured Lachnospiraceae bacterium
CACCCAGGCCGGTTCTGAGGTATCCGCGCTGCTTGGCCGTATGCCAAGTGCCGTAGGTTACCAGCCGACCTTACAGACCGAGATGGGTGCCTTACAGGAGCGCATCACCTCGACAAAGAACGGTTCCATCACCTCGGTACAGGCCGTTTACGTGCCTGCCGACGACTACACGGACCCGGCCCCGGCGACGACGTTTGCGCATCTGGATGCAACGACGGCGCTGTCGCGTTCGATCGTGGAGCTCGGTATTTACCCGGCGGTTGACCCGCTCGAATCCACTTCGCGCATCCTTGACCCGCGCGTGGTCGGCGAGGAGCACTACAAGGTAGCGCGCGGCGTGCAGGAAATTCTCCAGCGCTATAAGGAATTGCAGGATATCATCGCCATCCTCGGTATGGATGAGCTTTCCGAGGACGAAAAGATGCTTGTATCCCGCGCGAGGAAGGTGCAGCGTTTCCTATCCCAGCCGTTCCATGTCGCGGAGCAGTTTACCGGCCTTCCGGGCAGGTACGTTCCGGTACAGGAGACAATCCAGGGCTTTAAGGAAATCCTTGAGGGCAAACACGATGATGTTCCGGAAAGCTATTTCCTAAATGCGGGGAATATCGACGATGTCGTTGCCAGAACAAAGAACAAATAAGGAGTAAAGCGAATGGCAGAGTCAGGCAGGTATTTTAAATTGCAGGTGATTGCTCCCGACCGGATATTCCTTGAGGGGGAAGCCGACATGATCGAGCTGACAACGACGGAGGGCGAGATCGGTGTGTTAAAAGACCATATCCCGCTGACTGCGATCGTGGCACCGGGAATCCTTAGGATCAAGAAGGATGGGGAAGTAAAGGAAGCCGCGCTCCACGAAGGATTTTTGGAGATCCTTGGTGACAAGGTGGTGATTCTCGCCGAGTCCTGTGAATGGCCGGAGGAAATCGACATCAACCGTGCGAATGAAGCCAAAACCCGTGCGGAGCGCCGCCTAAAGAGCGCGGATGCCGAGGTCAACGCGGCACGGGCCGAGCTTGCGCTGCGCAGATCCTTAGTACGTTTGTCTTTGGCGGAGAAGCAACACAGATAATATTTTCCATATTGTATAAAACCTCCATTTTCTGGTAATCATCATTACCAGAATGGAGGTTTTTTTATGGGAAAATTTTTTATGGGAAAGCAGAAACAATCATTGAGAAGCAAGATTCAGGAAAAGGAGAACCGGAAACAAGCGCCCAAAAAGCCAAAACGGGATTTCTTTGGGGGGTTGCGGCGGGAATGGAACAGTTTTTGGAGTTTTGTGGATAAAAGCCTGCGGATGAAGCTGATCCTTGTACTTTCCGCCCTGCTTTTGATCGGGACCGTGACCAAGGCCGTCTCCGACCGGCTCCTTTACCGGCAGATGGATATCGTGGACGCATTTGCGGCATCGGAGGCGGGATGCGTGGAGAGCAAGTTGCAGATCACGGCGGATTACGGAACCGCATTTTTGACGGAGCATGACAAGCAATCCCTGATCCATTACCTTGCCGGTGCGCTTGGCGTGCGGATTGACGGGGAAATATCGTACCGCGAGACCGATGCCGGCCAGATATATTCCTACACAAAAAAAGCGCGGCAGGCTGCCACGACCTTAAAAGCCATCACCCTGCGGGAAGATACCTCGCGCACTTACCTGTATGTGGAATTGTCAATCTACCAGGATGAAGCATTTGACATATTAAACTACAGGGATATTATTTTGGACACTTTGGAGGACATGGGGGTCACGCAGGCAGAGACAACCCTGCAGCTGCTTGGCGCTTACACCGGGAAGCTTGCCATCGCGGAGTGGGACCGTCTGGCGGACCAGATGATCGGGAAGCTGTCCGGGAAAATCATCTATGAAAACCGGGATGAGGAACTTTATACGATTTACGCATATTCCAATTTACTGGCGGAATACATCACGGTGGAAGATAAAAAAATCAATATGCAGGTTGCCGTGCGCTATGAGGCGGACAATGACCGCACGGTCGTGTATCTGGCAACGCCGATCATACGGGGGGAATGGTGAGCGGTTCTTTGAGGACCGGAAGGACATTTTGGCAACGCCGATCATACGGGGAATGGTGAAATAAGATAGCCCGCTAAGGGAAATGATAGAACCTGTTTTGGGTAGATGGGTAAAATATCATTTCGCTTGGCGGGTCGTTTTATTGATTTTTGAAGATTGTA
>CAYMGZ010000526.1:0-2189 GCA_964390095.1 uncultured Lachnospiraceae bacterium
TATATTGCATATTTCAACCGAACACAGACGTACAATGTCTACCATGCCAGCAATCCTCCCTTGTTGTTATCATACTATAGTTCCCGCTTTTATGCAATATTTTTCCCTGTTTTGGAATTTTTTATACCGTTTCCCCTAAAATCCCCCTTTTTTCTATTTCACGCACCCGATCAATTCCTTCACATCTTCCACCCGGTTCTCACGCATATAAGCCTCAATTCCCTCAATCACGTCAAGCGTCGCACGCGGATTAAAGAAATTTGCCGTGCCGATTGCCACCATACTCGCGCCCGCCATCAAAAATTCCAGCGCGTCCTCCGCCGTCGCGATGCCACCCATGCCGATGATGGGGAGTTTTACGGCATTTGCCACCTGATAGACCATGCGCAGGGCGACCGGCTTTACGGCAGGGCCGGAGAGCCCCCCGGTTTTGTTGGCAAGCAGGAATGTCCGCTTTTTAATGTCGATCTTCATCCCCGTGAGCGTGTTGATCAGCGAAAGCGCGTCCGCGCCGCCCGCCTGTGCCGCCCGCGCCATCTCCGTGATATCCGTCACATTCGGGCTTAGCTTCATGACGACCGGCTGTTTTGCGTGGCGTTTGATCTCCCCTGTGATCTCCTCCACCATTTTAGGGTTCTGGCCGAAAGCAATGCCGCCCTCCTTCACGTTCGGGCAGGAAATGTTGATCTCAAGCAGATCCACCGGGGCATCAGAAAGGCGCTCCACAACCTCCACATAATCCTTCGCGCTCCGCCCACAGACATTGACGATGATTTTTGTGTCATACTGTTTCAAAAACGGGATGTCGCGCACAAGCATGACATCAATGCCGGGGTTTTGCAGGCCAATCGCGTTGAGCATCCCGCCGTAGGTCTCCGCCACGCGCGGGGTCGGGTTGCCCTCCCACGGCACGTTTGCCACGCCTTTGGTCGTCACCGCCCCAAGGCGGTTTAAGTCCACCAATTCACTGTATTCCATACCGGAGCCAAAGGTTCCGGACGCGGTTGTTACCGGGTTTTTAAATTCCACGCCCGCAATCGTTACACTTGTTTTCATAATCCCTCTCATTCCGCCGTGGGAACGGCTGATACAAAATCCTTACAATTCAATCTCATCCGCAAAAAATACCGGCCCGTCCTTGCAGACACGCTTGTTTTGGACATGGCTGTGTGCGTCAACCCCCGCCGACTTGCACACGCATGCAAGGCATGCCCCAATGCCGCAGGCCATGCGCTCCTCCAAGGAGAGCTGTGCCGGGATGCCCTGCTCCCCCGCGTATGCCTTTACGCCGCGCTGCATCGGGGTTGGCCCGCAGGAAAATATCATATCCCCCTGCACGCCCTGCGCGCGGATGGCATCAATGACATTCCCGTGGTATCCCACGCTCCCGTCATCGGTCGCGATTACAATCTGGCAGCCAAGCGCCTTGAAATCTTCCTTAAGGAAGATATTTGCGTCACGGTAGCCAAGCACTGCCGTTTTTTCGCCCGGAAGTGCCCCCGCAAGCGCCAGAAGCGGCGGGATGCCGATGCCGCCCCCGACCAGGATGGCACGGCCGTGGCCAAGCGGCTCCGTGTTGTTTTTGATCTTATAGCCATTCCCAAGCGGTCCCATGATTTCAATTTCTTCCCCTGTCCGGCGCTCGGAAAGCTCCAATGTCCCGGCACCCGCGATGCGGTAGACGATGCGCAGCCTGGCGTGCGCCGCATCGATCTCACAGATGCTGATCGGGCGCGGGAGCAGTTTGCTTTTGTCCTTGCAGTATACGGAGATGAACTGCCCCGGCACTGCGTCCTTTGCAAAGCTTACCCCCTCAAGCCACATGCTGCATATGCCCGGGGCGAGCACTGCCCTCTCCCCCACATGGGCGGTTATTTTTTTTGTTTCTGCCATTCTTTCCCCCCCTTCCGCCGTTTTGATACGGCTGATTGCTTATAGTTGGCTGCTTATTTTTTCTATTTTTTCCCATCCGGTAGGCTGGCCGTATCCGTTGGGGCAGCTATACCCGATAGGTCGGCCATATCCGTTGGGGCAGGCATACCCGATGGGTCGGCCGTATCCGGTGGGGCAGCCATATCCGGTTGATCGGCCATATCCGTTGAGCCGGTCATATCCGGCTTATCCGCACACTGTGTATCCAGCCACGCAACTGCCAAAAGCCGCCCCTCCGGCGTAAATGGAAAATATTG
>CAYMGZ010000527.1:0-2171 GCA_964390095.1 uncultured Lachnospiraceae bacterium
AAGATTAGAAAGTTATTGTATATAATTTTAAGAATAATCAATATATTTATTGTAATAAGATCTTTTAACACTCAAACCAGATTCTTGGAATTAAAACATTTTAATTGGTAAAGGTATTGTGTATTTTTGAAATTGCATAGTACAGTTTTAATATTTGCCTTTAAAAGTTATATGACATCATGAATAAGTAATATAATACATGATGAGATCGGGAAAATAATAAATTACTTTGCTAGGAGTGCGGGGAACAATAATGGATATTAGTTATTATTATGAAATATTAGATAATGGTATATTGTATGAGAAGGGTGGAAAGAGAGGAAAATATTGGAGGATAGGCGAAAGAAAACGTATTGGTAAAGAAGTTACATTCTGGATAAAATTGTTGGATTTTATTGAGGCTGAGAAAAATGGTATTGAATGTTCTGATATACTATTTCAAGAACTTGAAAAATTATGCAATAGATATAGGTTTCCTTATTATCAGCAAGTATTGGAAAATAAGTGGGAGTTAATAAATAGTAATTACAGGTTTGAGAGAAAAGAAGATGAAGAAATCAATATTCGCGGTTTAATGAAAGCTTTACTTTTGGAGATGCAAGAAAAATTGTCTGTCCAAAAAGATAAAAAAGAAGTCTATAACATATTAAGAATATTACATAATATTCCAAGACCGATGCATAGAAGAATTGAAGTGGATGAGAAAAGAAGAAAAAAATATGAAAAGTATTTTAATTTAGATCCATAACACAAGATTAATATGCATCCCTTTGTTTTAAGGTAATGAAACAAATCCAAAACAGATCTGCCTTTGTTACATACTACAGTGCAAATAAAGATATCATCCAAAAGCAAACAAGAAGAACATTGCCTTTGGTACGGAAACCACCTATGATTTCTGCACCAACCCACCGACGTAGGCCACATGGGTGAGGGCGGCTGACCTCACACCATCCGGTGTGCAGGTGATGCGGACAACAGCATCACTTACGCAGGTTACCAATATGATGCGGAAAGCGGCCTGTACTATTTAAATGCGCGTTACTACGACAGCCGGGCGGCAAGATTCCTGACGGAGGATACCTATGGCGGCAGTGCAGATGACCCACTCAGCCTGACCGCTACGCTTACTGTGCGAACAACCCACTGCGCTACACCGACCCGAGCGGGCATTTCTTTGGGGCGCTCCTCCAGTTTGTCGGCAGCGCGTTGCTTGGCGGTGGAATAGAGTACATAACCCAGAAGTTCATCGAGAAGCGAGAGAAGGTTGATTGGAAGGTAGTCGCTTATGAGGCTGTGGTCGGCGGTGTTGGTGCGGTAATTGGGGGAAACGGCAAGGGAGTGGCCAAGGGCGCAGAGACGTTGGCGAAGAAGGTAGCCAAAGCCGGAGCCCGCGAGGCAATGCAGGGGGGGGTATTGGAGGATGCAGGGAGGCAGCTCATTGTCGAAAGGAAAGACCTGGACGACCTAGATGTCGGGCGGCTGTTGCAGGCGATGGCGGTTGCCGGGGTTGGTGGTGTGTTTGGGGCTACGGCGGATTTCATCGCTGACTATAGGAAGAATGCCAAGACAAAGCGTGTTCCAGTGCAGGTTGAGGTTGAGAAGGTACATTATGAGTGTGTTTACCATGTCAAAGACTGTCCAAACCACAAAAACAATATTCGGGTTGTCACCAAGGAAAAACAGTGGCAGATAAAGGAAGTTGTGGAGTACGGCGGCAGTGAACGGACGTGGACGGATTACCTTGGGGAACGGGCGAATCAGAGAAATGATATTGGATATAGGAAAAATAATGCAGATCCAATGCAGGATGTACTAGGCCCAGGAATGATATCAAGTCCTGACGAGTGGGATTCTATAATAAAAGACCTGAAAGCAAATGATGTAGAGGTAATATACCGGGAGGGAGTTATGGCATATGCGCCTGATACAAGGGCAGATGGGTTACCGGGGCAATTGTTGATTGATCCAGATGCTTCGTTAAGTGCTTTAAAGCATGAATATCAGCATTTTTTAGATGCAAAGGCGGAAGGATTTCCGACTATGGGGGTTCAATTGAGCAATCCAAAGAAACGGATAATAAAAGAGTTGCGTGCATATTTGGTTGAAATAAAGGAGGCGGACAGATTGGGATTGAAGGACATTTCGCAACAATTATTTGAAAATTATAG
>CAYMGZ010000528.1:0-2147 GCA_964390095.1 uncultured Lachnospiraceae bacterium
AGTGGACTGTTCGGAACCTGCCATCCGCTATGCAAAGGAGCAGGCGGGAAAGGAAGGACTTTCCATTCGGCATGAAATCAGAAATAGCAACGATCTTTTCGGGCTTGCGGACAATTCTTTTGATATCGTGCTCTGTTCCATGATGCTGATGGACTGCGAGGATTTTCCCGGAACGGTGCGCGAGGCGGCGCGCGTTTTAAAGCCGGGCGGCAGACTGGTCGCGAGTGTATTGCACCCGTGCTTTGACGGCAACCATGACACCGGGATTGGGCGGCAGGGCGAAGGGATCAACCGGCAGGTTGTGGTGATGGATTACTTTGGGCCAGAGACTTGGGAAGCGCCGCTATGGCGCGGGAAAACCCCGGTAATCTGGCGGCACCGCACGATGCAGGATTATGTTAAGACTTTTGTGGGTGCCGGGCTTACCATTACGGACTTGGATGAGCCGCAGGCGACGGATACGCAGGCCGAAATCTCCGTATCCATCGCATGGCTTAAGAAAATACCGTTGTATCTGTTTTGGGAATTAAGGAAATAAAGCTTATTTCTCTTTATCCGGGTAATATTCGCAGTAAAAATCAGAGAAACGGGCAGTGTTCTGCCCCGTAGCATAAAGCCCGATGATCACCCCGGTAAACCCGCCGGCCACCTCGCTTGACAGATATTTTGTCTGCCCATAGCCAAGCAGGTGTTCCACATCATCGTCCGTGATTACAAAGAAACTGTACTGGATATGGTCGCAGCAGATGGCAAGTTTTACCCGCGGGGTCTTAATTCTGAGCGAATTCTGGATATGGTGGATGCCGCCAATGTTCAGCCGCAGGATGGCTTCGTAATGGTCGTCCACCCTGCGCAGGGCGATTTCATAGTGTTCGCTTTCGGACATATATGCCGTCAGCCCTGCTTCGTTGCGGTCAAGCACCAGGGCCGTGCAGCATTGCATGTTGTAATCACGCTGGCGCAGGCCGATGAAAGTCGGGGAACCGCTGTCATTGAGCGTCAGCTCACAGCCATACAATACATATTGTTCCTGTGACAAAGTGTAATTGATCATGAAGGGCTGGCGTATGTAACACCAGTCAATGGAGGGATCCGTATTTTTGAATGTGTACTCCATCTTGTTTTCCTGCTCGAAATCCCCCTGGATCTCATAGGAGGCATCGGTGGTGCCATCCGTTCCCGCCGTGAACCAGCCATCTTCATGGAAGAAAACCGGTGTCAGGAAAACCTCACGCCCAAGGCTGTGATATGGCATCCATTTGCTCTGCTGGCGGAACCCTAGGCTTAGGATGTGCCAGTCGCCGTAGGCATCCTGGACCAGGTCACCATGCCCGATGCCTTGGATGATAAATGGTGCCTTGTTGCGGTTGGTCAGGACAGGGTTGTTTGGGTTGGATTCAAAAGGCCCCCAGACGGAAGAAGAACGCGCACAGGTCACCATATGGCCGTATTCCGTGCCGCCTTCTGCCACCACCAAATAATACATGCCGTCAATTAAGTACATGTGTGGACTTTCTAAGAACCGCCCGCCGGAACCTTGCCAGATGGCACGGCTTTTGGTCAGCCTTTTCCCGGTATTGATGTTGATCTCGCTCTGGACAATCCCCTCCACTCCCTTTGCGTCGCAGCCGTTGCTGATAAAATAGGTGTGCCCCTTCTCAAAATGGAGCGATGGGTCAATGCCGCCCTGGTTCACATAGACAGGGTCGGACCATTCGCCATAGATGTTATTGGTATGGACATAAAAATTTTGGTGGGTGGTGTTGTTGTTTGCCACGACATAGAAGCGTCCGTTATGGAACCGGATGGTTGGCGCAAAGATGCCGCCGGAACTGGCAACCCGATTTAGGTCCAACTGGCTCTCGCGGGTCAGGACATGCCCGATCTGCTTCCAATTCACAAGATCCGTGCTTTCAAAAAGCGGAATCCCTGGAAAATAATGGAAGGAACTACAGACCAAATAGTATTTTCCATTTGCGGTGCAGACACTTGGGTCCGGATAGAAGCCTTTTATAACAGGGTTTTTATATTGCATAGAATCCTCATTTCTGCGCTGCTTTTTAGATTATGCGAACCATGGGGACAGTGGTTTCCCTCCTTGGTGGCAGCGCATAGATGCGGAGGGGCTGTCCGGTATCAGTATAACA